>JAUVQB010000345.1 GCA_030598385.1 Alphaproteobacteria bacterium
AAGGTTCGATTGCGGTCCGGTCGGGGGGCCAGGCCGCATCTGGAATTGGGTTCTTGGTAAGTGGTTAACGGCACTTCGTAGGTAGTTTTGCTCTCTGGGGGAGCTTGGTGACGGCGGGGCGGTCTTTAGGGCCGCCCCGTCGCGTTTTGCGGCGGGGGCGGTCTCTTGGTTCGGCGGGTGGCGCTTTGCTTAGCCGCTGTCGACAGCCGACGCCTCCCCGAGGGCGAAGACCTCGATCTCCTCGCTGCGGCCGCGCAGCTTGCGCAGGCCCAGGGGCTCCAGTCCGTAGTCCTCCATCAAGGCCGCTCGAATGGCGCCGGAGACCAGGATGATGGTGTCCTGCGCGCCGCCGCCGAGCTGCTTGCCGGTTTCTTCCAGGCGTTGCGCGACAATCACCGGATCGCCGGTGGCAGTACGGTTGATGCGGCCCGGCTTGGCGGAGAGACGATACGGGGCACCTGGCCGAGACTGGGCGCCCGTAACGCGGTCTATTCGGCGGCGGCGCGCCCCGACATCTCACGCAGCATGTCCGGCGTCACCGGGTTTCCGCCGACACCCCAGGCGCCGGAGTCGACATCCTCGATGGTGACCCAGGTGACGTTGCGCAGACCCTCGCCCTCGACGGAAAGCACAGCGTCCGTAACCCGGCTGATTAAGGTTTGCTTCTCCTCGAGCGTCAGATACCCACCGACACCCTTGATTTGAACGAGTGGCATTGTTCAAGTCTCCGCTGGCTGTTGAATTAACATGCCTTGTATGGGGTATTGGCATTTTTGGTAAGTACGCACTAATAATGCATATAGTGTACTAAAGTATACCGACGTTTGAATGACGGGAGGGCCGGCCATGCGCAAACAACGCCACACCAATTATACGGATTGCCCTGTCGAAGCCGCATTGGACATGATCGGCGGCAAGTGGAAGGCGGTGATTCTGTTCCGGTTGTTCGAGGGCACCAAGCGCTTCAACGAGCTTCGGCGCCTGCATCCGAACATAACGCAGCGTATGCTCACCAACCAATTACGGGAGTTGGAACGCGATGGTCTGGTGCATCGGGAGGTCTATCCCCAGGTTCCCCCTAAGGTCGAGTATTCCCTGACCCCCGACGGGCGTACTCTGAAGCCGGTCCTGCTGGCGCTCAAGCGTTGGGGTGAGGGCCAGGCGCTGCCGAAGAGGGTCGGGGGCGCCGCCTGAGGTCGTCCCGATCCAGCCAGAACGAACCGTTCTGTCCGGCACAATCGGCAGTACAGCCTATTCGCTACGGCGGCGCAGCTCGCGCCGGCCCGGGGTCACGAGGCCGTGGTCCGCCATCAAGGCCGATTGGACGGCGCTGAAGATAACGGCGCTGAAGATAACGGCGCTGGAGATCAAGATGGCGACCGCCGTTGCAACCCCGAACAGAAGGCCTGGGTATCGGCTATCCATCCGAATAGGTGACCCTCGCCTTGGATGATAGCCAGGGTCGCCTCGTGCAGGCTCCGGTCGAAGGCGGCGCAGCCGTCCGCCAGGGTGAGGCAGGCGAACCCGCGGTCGACGGCGTCCCTGAGAGTCGAGTGGACGCAGCACTGGGAGGTCACGCCGCTCAGCACGAGATGGGTGATGCCGCCGGCTTCGAGGCGGGCCTGAAGATCGGTCCGGTAGAAGCTGCTGAAGCCCGGCTTGTCGATCACCTCTTCGCCCTGGGCCGGCTTCAGCTCGGCGATGAAGTCGTGGCCGACCTCGCCGCGGATCAGGAAGCGGCCGAGCGGCCCGTCTTGTCCGACCCCGCCGCGTTCGGCCTTGGCCGCATGCACGTCCGAAAGGTCGGCGGCGTAGCCCTCGCGGGTGTGGACGATCCTGAGGCCGGCCCGGCGCCCGGCCTCGAGGCTTCGCCGGAGCGCCGGCACGATCGCCTGCAGCGCGGCGACATCGTCGCCCAGGACACCGCACATGCCGCGTGGGTCGAGGAAGTCCCGCTGCATGTCGATGACCAGAAGGGCGGTGCGTCCGGCCGGCAGGTTTAGCGGACGTCCGCCCCAGCAATCGATACGCCAAGCGGAGGAGTTCACGGCCCTTAGTCCCCTAGTCCAGCAGCTCGGCGATTTGACGCGGCAAAACGAAAGAGGCGCGGTGGAAGGCCGGCGTGTAGAACCGCGTTTCGATGCCGGTGACCGAGAGGCGGCTGGCCAGGGTCTCCACGGGCAGCTCGCGCAGGCCGCGGTTGTCGCTCGCCCAACCGAAGGCCATGTAGCCGCCGGCGAAAACCGGCACGGCGACGATATAGAAGGCGGCGTCTTGAAAACAGCCCGCCAGCCGTCGCCGCGCGTCGCGCACGATCTCGGGATAGAGGAACGGCATGCCGAACTGGCTGATCAATATCCCATCCGGCGTCAGTATGCGCTTGCAGTCGCGGTAGAAGGCTTCACCGAACAGGACTTCGCCGGGGCCGGGCAGGGGGTCGGTCGAATCGATCAGGATGAGGTCGAACTGGCGCTCGCATTGGGCGACGTAGTTGACGCCGTCCTCGAAACGCAGCTCGAGACGCGGATCGGCGAAGGCGCCGGCGTTGACCGACGGCAGATGCTCCCGGCAGGCCTCGACCACCTGGCGGTCGAGCTCCACCATGACCACCTCGTCGACCTGATGCTTCAGCACTTCGCGAACGG
>JAUVQB010000321.1 GCA_030598385.1 Alphaproteobacteria bacterium
CCATTTGACCCGGAAGGCGACCCTCCCGCTCGAGCAGGACCGGGAGCCGGCGCCCCACGCTTGCCTCATTGAAAGACGCCTGTTGCGCGTCGAGCAGTTGCTGCAGCATGGCCAGGCGCTCGGCCTTAACCGCCTCGGCGACCTGCGGCAGCTCGGCCGCCGGCGTGCCCGGCCGCGGCGAGTATTTGAAGGAGTAGGCTTGGGCGAAACCCACATCGTTCACCAGGCTGAGCGTCGCGGCGAAATCCCGGTCGGTTTCGCCGGGGAAGCCGACGATGAAATCCGACGACAGGGCGATATTGGGTCGCGCGGCGCGCAAGCGCGCGACGGTGCGGCGATAGTCGTCGGCGCCGTGCCGCCGGTTCATGGAGCTCAGCACGCGATCGGAGCCGGACTGGACCGGCAGGTGCAGGAACGGCATGAGGATCGGCACGTCGCGATGTGCGGCGATCAGCTCGTCGTCCATGTCGAGCGGGTGCGAGGTGGTGTAGCGCAGGCGATGAAGCCCCTCGATCTCAGCCAGCCGGCGGATCAGCCGGCCGAGGCCCCACGTCTTCCCACGGGTCTTCGCACAGGTCTTGGCGCCGGCCTCGGTGCTGGCCGGGAGCCGCGTCTCCGCCGCGCCGTGATAGGCGTTGACGTTCTGGCCCAGAAGCGTGACTTCAACGGCGCCGGCCGCCACCATGCGCTCGGCCTCGGCCACGATATCGGCGGCCGGGCGCGAGAACTCGGCCCCTCGGGTATAAGGAACGACGCAGAAACTGCAAAACTTGTCGCAGCCTTCCTGCACCGAGAGGAAGACCGAAGGGCCTTGATTGCCGCCGCCGGGCGCGCGCTCTTCGGGCAGCAGGTCGAACTTCGACTCTGTGGGAAACGAGGTATCCGCGAGGCGCGTTCTTGCCGCCGACCCGGCCACCTGTTGCACCAGTTCCGGCAAACGATGATAGGTCTGCGGCCCGAACACCAGGTCGACCTGGGGCGCCCGCTTGAGGATCTCCTCGCCCTCCGCCTGCGCCACGCAGCCGGCCACCGCAAGCAGCATGCGCCCGCCTGCCGCCTGCCGCTCGTCTTTGAAGCGCCGCAGCCGTCCGAGCTCAGAAAAGACCTTCTCCGAAGCCTTCTCGCGAATGTGGCAGGTGTTGAGGATGACCATGTCGGCGCCGCGGGGGCTATCCACCGGGGCATAGCCGAGCGGCGCCAGGACATCCGCCATGCGTGCGGAGTCGTAGACGTTCATTTGGCAGCCGTAAGTCTTGATGAAGAGTTTTTTGGCCAAGATCGCGTCAGATGCTCCGGAAGCCCATCCACTGATTCCCCGCGCGGCGAGCGGGCTTATACCAAAGGTCCTTGGTATCAGGTGTCATTCGCACACTTGGCAGCATAAGGCAGTCTACCATCGCTTTGCTCGTTCCGACAATCTCGGCTCCCAACCTCATGCCGGCTGACTTTCATCGGACTCGCGGCCTGCCTGCTCTCGATCCCGGCCGTCAGCCAGATTGCCGGGGACCAGCGCTTTCACGCCGGCTTCGAGGGCGGCCTCATGGCGGGGCCCGCGCGTTTGGCGCCGTCCGGTCAGGGCTTCCGACATGCCCCGAGAAACGACCGCGTAGCAGTGTTCGCTCAGGGCCTTGCGCGAGCCGAAGCGGGCCAGCGTCACCGGTTCGTGAAACCGAACGACCACGGTCAAGCGGCCCAGGCCCGCCCATTGCCATAAATGGCTGACCAACTCCATATCTCCGTACCAGGCAAAAAACGGCCGCAGATAGCGCCCCATCGGCAGGCCGTCGAGCATGGTATAGGCGATCGACACCGGTTGTATGGTCAACGGCCGACCGCCGGGCTCCAATTCGGCAACGGAAAACAGGCCGCTCTTGAACGGCAGCACCCGATTGCCGTCGCTGCTGGTTCCCTCGGGAAACAGTATGAGGCTGTCGCCCGCCTCCAGACGCGCCGACATCTCGTCGCGCTGCTTGGCCGCCCGGAAAGATTGCCGATCGACGAAGACAGAACGCTGCAGCTTGGCCAGGGCGCCGAACAGCGGCCACTGCGCGACCTCCGTCTTGGCGACGAAGGAGGCCGGGACCAGCGAACCGAGAACGGTTATGTCCAGATACGAACAGTGGTTCGACACAAACAGGACCGGACCATCCTGCACTGGCTTGCCGCGCCGCACGACACGAATTCCGAGCAGCCGGCAACAGCGCCGGTGATACCAGACGGGCAGGCTGACCTGCGCCCGCCATCCCATGAGGATCAAGACGGCCTGAATTGGGATGAGCGCCACGGTGAAGATGCCGTAAGCGCTGACCCGGCTTAAGGCGCGCAGAGGCGAACCGAGACTTTCGGAAGACATCGCCGTCAAGCCGTCCGTTGCTTGTCCGGGCCCGACCGGGCGTAGTGCCGATAGTACTTCTTCGTCACCAAGTCGGTCTTGACCACAACACAGACATCGGTCGTCCCAAAGTCTTTGTCGATGACCGCGCCATCGCCGACGTAACCGCCAAGGCGAAGATAGCCGCGGATCAACGGCGGCAGCCGGCGCATCGCGTCCTGAGCATCGAATTCGTCGGGCGTCAGACGATCCATGGCAAGATAGCGCTCGGCAACCGCGCGGGGCCGCAGCTCCGGCGGCGCCAAGTGATAGTGGCAAAGGTAGGACAGAGGCTCGTCCAGGTGTTCCGGCTCGACGCCCGTCAGGCTTGCGCAACCGAACATCACATCGACGTCGTAGTGGAAGACATATTCCGCGATGCCGCGCCACAGCAGTTGCATGACGGCACCGCTTCTATGGTCGCTATCAACACAAGAGCGCCCGAGTTCCATAATCTCTCCGGGACGGTTCAGCAAGACGGATATATCGTATTCGTCGGAGCTGTAAAACTGTCCCCGGCGGGCAGCGGCGGGGCGGCGCATC
>JAUVQB010000301.1 GCA_030598385.1 Alphaproteobacteria bacterium
CGGCGGCGGCCTCCGCGTCGGCCGGGTCGTGGGTGACCAGCAGGGTCGGCAGGCCCTGGGCCCGGGCGTGATCGAAGACGAAGCGCCGGAAGCGGTCGCGCAGCGTCACGTCGAGCTTGGCGAAGGGTTCGTCGAGCAGCAAGGCCCGAGGTTCGGCCAAGAGCGTGCGCAAGAGCGCCACCCGCGTGCGCTGACCGCCGGACAGGGTCGCCGGGTCGCGGGCGCCGAAGCCGGCGAGATCGGCCTCGGCGAGCGCCTGTTCGATACGGGCCGTGCGCGCCGGCCGCCCGGTGATCGACGACGGCAGGCCGAAGGCCAGGTTTTCCGCCACCGAAAGATGCGGAAACAGGAGATCGTCCTGGAACAGGATGCCGACGCGCCGCCGCTCCGGCGGCAGGCCGGTAATCTCGACCCCGTCAAGGCGCAGCGAGCCGGTGCTCTGGAAGGCCGGATCCAGGGTGCCGCAAATGAACGCCAGCAGGCTCGATTTGCCGCTACCGCTCGGCCCCATGACGGTGACCAGGTCGTTGGGCGCCACCGTCAGGCTCAGGCCGCCGATGACCGGCCGGCCGGCCAGTTCCAGCGTGACGTCGCGAAGCTCCAGTTGTCCGATCGGCATGGACGCTAGCTTCTCCAGCTCAAGGCCCGCCGGTCGCGGAACAGCCAGGCCGGCACCGCCAAGGCGCCGGCGAAGGCGACCAGAGGCAAGAGCGCCTGGAGGAAGGCGTAAACCCCCATGACCCGCCGGTCGGCGCCGCCGAACAGCGCCACTGCCTCGGTCGTCAGGGTGACGAAACGCCCACTCCCGGCGAAGATCGTCGGCAGGTATTGTGCCACGCTGACCGCGACTCCGATAGCCAGGGCGAAGAGGATCGGGCGCAGCAGCATCGGCAGCTTGACCCGCCAGAATACCTTGTCGGCGCCGGCGCCGAGGCACAGGGCGCTGCGCGAATAGCGCTCGTCGAGGGCGCGGTAGGGGTCGGCGAGCACCAGGAACACGTATGGCAAAACGAACAGCAGGTGGCTCCATACGAGGGCCGGCCAGGTGCCGTCGAGGCCGGCCAGCACCGCCAGGATCTGGGCACCGAACAGGAAGGCGACCTGGGGCACCAAGAGCGGCGTATAGAGCAGCCAAAGCGCCATGGCGCCGGGGTGGAGCTTGCGGCGCTGTTCGTGCTCCAGGCAGGCGAGCACCAGCGCGAGCGCCAGCAGCGCCGAGACCAGCGCCAACAGCGCCGTCGTGCCGGTAATCCAAATGAGGCCGTCGCCCTGGCGCGCCCAGTTGTCCAGCGTCCAGAAGTCCGGCAAGGCCGAGGGGTAGCGCCAGCGCCGCGCTAGCGACCAGAGGGCGAGAGCCGCCAGCGCGCCGCCGGCCATGGCGAAGACGGCGAGCATGCCGGCCCCGGCGCCGAACCTGGCGGCGCGGCCGCTACCGCCGCGCCGTCCCGTGGTCAGCCAGAAGCGCCCGAGGGTGGCGATGGCCATCTCCGAGGCGCGCCAGGCCAGGATCGCGGCGATCACCAGAAGAAGCTGCAAGCTGGCGCCGGCCGCGGCGACCAGACGCAGGGTGAGCTCCGGATCGTTGAACCAGCGGAAAATCTGCACGGCCAATGGCGGCGGGGTCGCGGGGGCGAGGATGATCGCCATGTCGACCACCGAGAGCGAGAAGGCGAGCACCGCATAGATCGGCAGGCGGATCTGCGGATAGATCGCCGGAAAAACGGTCTTCAGCCAGGCGGCGACCGGCCCGTACCCGAGGCTGCGGGCGACGGCCAGTCGTTCGCGGGCTTGCGCCTGGTCGAGCGCCGCCAGGCTCATCAGCAACAGGAACGGCGTTTCCTTGAGCACCAGGCCGCCGGCGAGCGCGAGCCCGTAAGGGTCCTGCAGGCTGGGGATATCCGGCGGTAGATCCCAGCCGGTGGCCCAGGGCGAGGCCAGGCGGGCCAGCCAGCCGCTCGGCGCGACGAGGAAGGCGAACCCGATTGCGAGCGCCGCGTGCGGTACCGAAAGCAGCGGCGCCAGCAGGCGGCGCAGCTCAGCGAACAATCGTGTCTCGTGGCAGGCCGCGAGGAAGGCGATGGTCAGCGCGAAGGAGATGACAGTGGCGAGGAAGCCGGAGACCAGGGTCAATCTCAGACTGCCGCCCAGGCCGGGAGCGGCCGCGAGCTGGCGCCAGGGCGCGAGCGAGAGCTCGTCATGGCCGAGGGCGGGCAGATATCCGAAGGCGGGCAGCCAGGTGCCGATCAGGCCGGCGGCGATGGGCGTGAGGAAGAGCGCCAGCGTGAGCGCCGGCGCGTAGCCGAGCAGCGGCCGGCGCGCCGCCGCGGGCGGTGTCGGGTTTACCGGCTGTAACGCTTCAGCCATTCGGCCTCAATGCGAGTCATCCAGCTGGGGTGGGGCTCCAGCAGGGTCGGGCCCAGTTCCTCCGGCGTCAGGGAGGCGACGCCCAGCGGCAGCTCGTCGAACAGCTTGCGCCCCTCCGGGGCCAGCTTGCCGACCGCCAGCACGGTCTCGTCACCCCAATGGTTGATGTCCTGCTTGCGGGCCTGGGCCTCGGGGCTCATGAGGAAATTGGCGACCACCATGGCGCCTTCCTTGCTGCGGGCGTTGTAGGGGATCGCCACGAAGTGCACGTTGCCGATGGTGCCGCCGTCGAGCACGAACACCCGGGCGGTCTCGGGCAGCAGATCCTGGGCGATCAGTGACGAGGCCTCCGAAGGATAGAAGGAGATGGTGATGTCGACCTCGCCGTCGTCCAGCAGCTGGCGCTGGGCGGCGCCGGTGGCCGGGAAGTTCCGGCCCTGGCGCCAGAGATGGGGATGCAGCGAGTCGAGGTAATCCCAAAGCGGCGCGGTGGCCGCCTCGAAGGCGGCGTCATCGGGGACCGGGGACTGGAGCGAGCCGGGATCCGGCCTCGTCTCGATCACCACCTGCTTCAGCAAGGTGGAGCCGATGAAATCCGGCGGCGCCGGATAGGTGAAGCGTCCCGGATGGTCCCGGGCCCAGTCGAGGAACGCCGCCATGCTGCGCGGCGGCGCCGC
>JAUVQB010000501.1 GCA_030598385.1 Alphaproteobacteria bacterium
CGCGACGCCGTCCGAAAGCCTTGGGAAGCCGCCGTTCCGGTCGCGTGGGCGAACCGCCGGAGGGCGTCGGAAAGCCTCGCCGATGTCCCACATCACCCGCGGCTTCCCCCCTACCCGGCGGATCGCTCACGCGATCTCTAAGGGTCACGATCAGCGCTCCTTGGTATCAGGTGTCGCCGAGGCCCCGGCGCGGGATGCGGATGTCGCGGTGGATCCAGACCGACATGACGAGCCCGAAGGCAAGCATCACCGCCAGCATGACGGTGCCGCCGTAGGAGATCAGCGGCAAGGGCACGCCGACCACCGGGATGAGGCCCATCACCATGGCGATGTTGATAAAGACGTAAAGGAAGAGGTTGGCGGTGAGCCCGACCGCCAGGATGCGGCCGAACTGGTTGCGCGATCTGAACGCGATGGCGAAGCCGTAAATGAACAGCAGGAAGAACAGCGCCAGCAGAACCAGGCCGCCGATCATGCCGAACTCTTCGGCCAGCATGGTGAAGATGAAGTCGGTCTGCTTCTCGGGCAGGAAACTCAGGTGGCTCTGGGTGCCGGCGAGGAAGCCTCTGCCGCCGAGCCCGCCCGAGCCGAGGGCGATCTTCGACTGCAGGATATGGTAGCCGGCGCCGAGCGGATCGCTCTCCGGATCGAGGAAGGTGAGCACCCGCTGGCGCTGATAGTCGCGCAGGAACTGCCAGGCGACCGGCACCGCCGAGCCGGCCAGGACGACGCCGAGGGCGAACATCCAGAGCCGCGCGCCGGCGACGAAGAAGACCGCGGCGGCCGCCATCAGCAGCATCATCGCGGTGCCCAGATCGGGCTGCTTGAGCACCAGGGCCGCCGGCGCCATGACCATGGCGAGCGGAGCCAAGAGCGCGGTCGGGCGCGCCAGCTCCTCCTCCCCCTGGCCGTGAAAGTAGCGGGCCAGCGCCAGCACCAAAGCCACCTTCATGACCTCGCTGGGCTGCAGTTGGATGACCTTGAGGTCGATCCAGCGCTGGGCGCCCATGCCGGCGGTGCCGACGAACTCCACCGCGCCGAGCAGCGCCAGGGCGCCGAAATAAAAGGCATAGGCGTAGCGGTACCAGAGCCTGACGTCGATCAGCGCCACCGCGAACATGACCAGAAGCCCGGCGCCGAAGCGCACCGCCTGGCGCGAGGCCCAGGGATCGATCGAGCCCTCGGCCGCGGAATAGAGCATGGCGCAGCCGATCGCCGCGATCAGCGTGATCACGAAGACCAGGCCCCAGTTGATCTGGCCGATCTTTTCCGCCAGCGAGATCTCGGGATTGCGCTCGAAGGTGAGCCGGGAAAGCGCCATGGGGTCAGGACTCCCTGGCGCCGTTGACTGAGGCCAGCGGCCTGAGGCCGGCGGCGCTGGGGTCGCGGCGCTGGGTCTCGCTCAGGATGTCGCGCACGATCGGCGCCGCCGAGCGCGAGCCGCTGCCGCCGTGCTCGACCACCACCGCGCAGCAATAGCGCGGCCGGTGAACCGGGGCGAAGGCGACGAACAGGCCGTGGTCGCGATAGCGCCACTCCAGCTCCTCGTTCTTCTTGACGCCGCTTTGGCGC
>JAUVQB010000328.1 GCA_030598385.1 Alphaproteobacteria bacterium
ACCTTCGATGACTGCCAGGCGCTGGTCAAGGCAATGTTCAACGACCTTGAGTTCCGCGACGCCATGAAGCTGTCGGCGGTCAATTCGATCAACTGGGCCCGGGTGATGGCCCAGATCGCCTATTACTTCGCGGCGGCGGCGGCCCTCGGCGCGCCCGAGCGGGCGGTCAGCTTCGCCGTACCGACGGGCAATTTCGGCAATATCTTCGCCGGTTATGCGGCGCGGGCCATGGGGCTGCCGATCGAGCGGCTCTACGTCGGCTCCAACAGCAACGACATCCTGGCCCGCACCATCGCGACCGGCGCCATGACCATCGCCGAGGTCCAGCCGACCCTCTCGCCGGCCATGGATATCCAGGTCTCCAGCAACTTCGAGCGCCTGCTGTTCGAGCTCTACGGCCGCGACGGCGGAGCGGTCGCGGGGCTGCTGGAGGGGTTCCGAAGCACCGGCCGGTCCAAGCTGGAAGCGGGCGCCCTCGAGGCCTTGCGCGGTGTCTTCGCGGGCCACCGGCTCGACGACCGGGAGACCGTGGCCGAGATGGCCCGGATCTACCAAGAGACCGGCGAGATGATCGATCCGCACAGCGCCATCGGCATCGCCACGGCCCGCGCACTGGCAAGCGGCTCCGAGGCTCCGGTGATCGCGCTCGGTACCGCCCATCCGGCCAAGTTCCCCGATGCGGTGGAGCAAGCCTGCGGGCTTCGCCCGGCCTTGCCGCCGCGCCTCGCCGACCTGTTCGAGCGGGACGAACGCTGCCTCGTCCTGCCGAACGATTTGGCCCAGGTGCAAGAGGCCGTCCGCGGCCAGATCGGCCCGGGCCGCGGCCGGCTGGCGTCTTAAGGGAGAGGGCGCGGACGCATGACGGTAGAAATCACCAGTCTGGATAACGGCCTCAGGGTCGCCACCGACACCATGGAGTCGGTGGAGTCGGTGTCCCTCGGCGCCTGGGTCGGCGTCGGCGCCCGCCACGAGAGTCCCGAAGTGAACGGTGTGGCCCACTTCCTCGAGCACATGGTCTTCAAGGGGACGCGACGGCGCAGCGCGCGCGACATCGCCGAGCAGATCGAGGCGGTCGGCGGCCAGATCAACGCCTATACCGGGCGCGAGAGCACGGGCTTCTACGCCAAGGTCCTGGCCGAGCATTCGGAGCTCGCGCTGGATATTCTCTCCGACATTCTGCAGCATTCCGTCTTCGACCCGGGCGAACTGGCGCGCGAACGGGCGGTGATCCTGCAGGAGATCGGTCAGGCGGCGGATACGCCGGACGATATCGTGTTCGACCATTTCCAAGAGACCGCCTACCCAAGCCAAGCCCTGGGCCGGCCCGTGCTTGGCCGTAGCGAGACGGTCTCGGCCATGGATCGGCGATGCCTGATGGACTACCTCGCCCGCCACTATGGGCCGGAGGACATGGTGGTGGCCGCGGCGGGAAGGATCGAGCACGATTTTTTCCGCGACACCGTGGCAAGGGTTTTCGATGCCCTGCCACCGGGCGCCAAAGGGGCGCCCGAGGCTGCGGCCTACCGCGGCGGCGACCACCGCGAGGCGCGGGACCTGGAGCAGGTGCACTTGGTCCTGGGGTTTGAAGGCCTCGGCTATCACGATCCCGATTATTACGGCTCGCTGGTTCTTTCGACCCTGTTTGGCGGCGGCATGTCCTCGCGCCTGTTCCAGGAAGTGCGAGAAGAGCGCGGCCTGGCCTACGCAATCTATTCCTTCGTCTCGGCCTATGGGGATAGCGGCCTGTTCGGCGTCTATGCCGGGACCAGCGAAGGCGATACCTCGGAATTGCTTTCGGTCGTGGCCGACGAGTTCACGAAGCTGCCCTCGGACATCGGCGAGGACGAACTGCAGCGTGCCCGGGCGCAGCTCCGGGCCTCCGTGCTGATGAGCCGGGAAAGCAGCCTCTCGCGGTGCGAGCACTTGGCGCAGCAGTTGCTTGTTTACGGACGACCCCTGCCGCTGGAGGAAATCGTCGCGCGCATCGAGGCGGTCGACCGTGCCGGACTGGCGCGCGTCGTCGCACGCATGAGGGGCACCGAACCGTGTTTGGCCGTGATCGGCCCGACCGCCGGCGTCGGTTCCTTCGAAACCCTGCGCCACCGCTTGGGCGACGGTCCCGGTTGAGCGGTGTGATGCAACTGCCGTTTCGTTCCAGCGCGATGCGCGGGCCACGCCTGAAACACGGCCGCGTCTATCTGCGCCCGGCGCGCCACGGCGATTGGCGGGCCTGGGCTGGCCTACGCGCCGGAAGCCGCAGTTTCCTGATCCCCTGGGAGCCGTCTTGGAACAGCGATGCCCTGGGCCGCGCGTCGTTCCGCAGACGGCTGCGCAGCCACGAGGCAGAGTGGCAACGGGGTACCGGTTACAGCTTCCTGATGTTCCGCTCGGATGACGACACACTGCTCGGCGGCGTTACCTTGAGCAATGTGCGCCGCGGTGTCGCCCAATGCGCGAGCCTCGGCTATTGGATCGGCGAGGGCTTCGCGCGCCAGGGCTTGATGACCGATGGGCTAGCCGCGGTGCTGGACTTCGCGTTCGAGCGTCTTGCGCTGCATCGCATCGAGGCCGCTTGCCTGCCGGACAACGACGCCAGCCAGGCCCTGCTCCGCAAGATCGGATTCAAGGACGAGGGATATTCGCGGCAATACTTGCGAATCAATGGGCGCTGGCAGGACCACCGCCTCTTTGCGGTTCTTCAGGACGATCCGCGCCTGCGGCCGTAGTTTCGGGTGGGCCGGGATTTTCTTGTCAGGCGTGGCCGGCGTCGCCGGAGAGCATGGAGGGGTCGATTCCGAGCTTCGAGATGGCCCGTTCCCATTTGCCATCGAGATTCTGATCGAACACCAGACCTTC
>JAUVQB010000199.1 GCA_030598385.1 Alphaproteobacteria bacterium
AGCTTGCCGCCGCCGAGGAGACCTTGTCGCGCCTGACGGCGGACGATCTTCTCGCCTTATCGGGCGCGCGGCGTGCGCGGCGCTCGCCTCTGTCCGAGCGGGCCATGACGGAGAAGTTGCCCTGCCCGGTGATGGTCATGCGCCGCGAGGGGCAGCGCCGGCAGCCGGTGGCCGTCCTCTATGAAGGCAACGTGGCGGCGCTCGCCGTGGGTCGCGATCTGGCGCGCATCTATGAGCGCCCGCTGCTCGTCGTGGTCGCCGGCGAGGACGCGGCCGCCCGGCAGGAGCGCGAGCGCGAGGCCGCCGCCTGGCTGCGCGACCAGGGCCTGAGCGGGACGGTGCGGCACATACGGTGCGACGACGGGCGCGAGGCTACGGCCTGCCTGCGGGCCGCCTATCCGGGCCTGGTGGTGATCGACCGGTGCGGGAACCTGGGTGGTGCGCTCGATCTCGATCTCCTCCCCGAACAGGTGGACGCCTCGGTCGTGGTCCTGGGCGCGTCCTGATCCCAGTCTCCCTTTCGGTCCGCCGAGCGCCGCGGCGGCCGGCGGTGGTTTCGGTCCTTCGCCAAAGCGTATAGAAACGCAGTGGGCACAAGGCCGGCTAGCGCGGCGCACGCCCCGGCTTTGGCCGGTCCCTTGCCCCACCCGCGTCTCACCCACGTGCCGAGCGTCCGGCTGGGAGCGATACCGTGCCACATGGACCCGACATCCCCTTTCTCCGGGAAATCCTCGTCTTCCTGGTTGCGGCCGTTCTCCTGGTGCCGCTATTCCAGCGGTTCAAGGTCAGCCCGGTGCTGGGCTATCTGACGGTCGGTGTCCTGGTCGGTCCGCACGGCTTCGCCGTGGTTCATGACGTCGAAGGGGTGCGCGTGCTGGCAGAGTTGGGCATCGTTTTCTTGATGTTCACCATCGGCCTCGAGCTGTCGCTGGAGCGGCTCATGGCCATGCGCCGCTTCGTCTTCGGCCTCGGTGGTTCGCAGGTGCTGGTCTGCGGTCTGGTCATCGGTTTGATCGCCTGGGCCTGGGGCAATGCCCCGGCCGCGGCCGTGGTGATCGGCGCCTGCCTGGCCCTCTCGTCCACCGCCATCGTCGTCCAGCTACTGGTGGAGCGCGGCGAGATCGCCACCCGGGTCGGGCGGATCTGCTTCTCGATCCTGCTGTTCCAGGACCTGGCCGTGGTGCCGATCCTGTTCCTGGTGGGCGTGCTCAGCCCGGGCAGCGAGGGCTCGATCGCGACGGCCTTGGGCTTGGCCCTGCTCCGCGCGGCGGCCGCGATCCTGGTAATCCTGGTTCTCGGGCGGCTACTGCTCCGGCGCCTTTTCCAATTGGTCGCCGGTGCCCACAGCCCGGAGCTGTTCACGGCGATGATCCTGCTGGCAGTCCTGGTGACCGCCCTCGGCACCCTGTGGGCCGGCATGTCGATGGCGCTGGGCGCCTTCCTGGCCGGCCTGCTGCTGGCCGAGACCGAGTTCCGCCACCAGGTCGAGACCGACATCGCGCCGTTCAAGGGACTGCTGCTCGGCCTGTTCTTCATCTCGGTGGGTATGGCGCTCGACCTGGCCGCGGTCGCCGACTTGGCCCTCTGGGTGGGGCTCTCGGTGATCGGCCTGATCGCCATCAAGGCGGCGCTGATCTCCGGCCTGTGCCTGCTGTTCGGACTGCCCCGCCATCAGGCCATCCACGCCGGCCTGCTGCTCGGCCAGGGCGGCGAGTTCGCCTTCGTGGTGATCGGCACGGCGCTACTCCTGGGCCTCATGCCGAGAGAGACAGGTCAGTTCATGCTGATCGTGGCCGGCCTGACCATGATGATGACGCCGCTGCTAGCGACCCTGGGACGGCGGGCCGAGACCCTGCTGGAGGCGCGCGACGCGACGCGTCAGCTGGGGGTCGCCGAAGACGAGATCGGCGACTTGGACGGCCACATCGTGATCGCCGGGTTCGGCCGGGTCGGGCAGACCGTAGCGCGGCTGCTCGAGTTGCAGAAGCAGCCTTACGTCGCCCTCGACTTGGACACCGGCCGTTTGAAGCAATGCCGTCGGATGGGACTTCCGGTGTTCTACGGCGACGCCAGCCGCAAGGAGATGCTGGAGAAGGTCGGCGCCGGCCGGGCGGCGGCGGCCGTGGTCACCCTGGACCGGCCGGCGGCGGCGGCGCGGGCGGTGGAGAGCCTGCACCAGAGCTGGCCCGAGATGCCGATCTACGCTCGGGCCCGCGACGCCGAGCACGCGGAGCGCCTGACCGCGCTCGGCGCCTCCGACGTCATGCCCGAGACCGTCGAATCGAGCCTGCAGCTGGCCGGCCAGGTACTCCACGGCCTCGGCACGTCCAGCGAGGCGGTGCATCAAATGATCGAGCAAATCCGCAACACCCGCTACGCCGAGCTCGACCTGCTGGTCGAGGCCGAGCGCAAGCAAACCTGAGCCGAGGCCCGAGCCGGTCGCCGAAGCTGAGCGTCTCGTAGCCGAATGGAAGCCCACCCCCGCAGAATGTGAGATAGACACGGCTGGCACGAGCGACTGAGGCTATGTCCGCTTTGGGTCAGCTGATAGCCAATCCCGGACATTCGAGCACCTCTTCAGCGGCATGGATTCTGTGATCCATGGCCGTTAGTCTTCTAATCACAGTGTCCACGCGCCATACAGGATTGGTTCGCTCTTGGGGGGCAAGCACATGTTCAAGAATATCGTCGTTACAATAGACGGATCAGAGCCTTCGTCCCACGCCCTGGCTGTCGGCGTCGACGTCGCCAAGCAATACGGCGCCCGGCTTACGATCGTTCATGCGATCATGTCTGACACCTCGCTCGCGGAGTTGAAAGAGGTGGCGAAATGCCATGGCTTCTCGGACCAGATCGCCGTGGAGCTAGATGAAGCTACCAGCGTCAGGCCGATTCCTGATCTGAGAACCGCCGCCTCGCTCGCCGTAATCCCGGAAGAGATGTTGGAGAAAATCGGCAAGCTCCTCGTCGATGAGACCGCGTCCAAGGTACGTGCGCTAGGCCTGGAGGAGGTGGAGACCGCTGTTCTAGGGGAAGACGCGGCATGGGAAATTCTTAACTACGCCGAGACCAACGACGTTGATCTCATCGTTTCCGGGACAAGGGGGCTCGGCGGAATAAAGAGCTTTTTCTTGGGGAGTGTTTCCCACAAGCTCCTGAAAGAGGCGAAGTGCCCCTGTCTGTTGGTCAAATAGAGACGAATCCCGCGGCGCCTGTTATCCATGTACCAATGGCTCACGGTGAGAGCCCGGCCGAGGGCCTCGTCCGCCACCTCGGAGGACGCCAGCACGTCCCTTGCCTATCTCTACCCCTCAGAACGTCCGCAAATAACCAAGAAGCGGGCATCCTATCTTCGACCACCGCGGCCACTTGATTGCGGAGGAGCCGGTACGCGGGTTGTCAAGATATCCGGCAGACGAGTGGTTCCAGAGGTTCGCTGGAACAGACTGTGACACGGGCATATCAGAGCCGACGAGGAAGGTACGCTCGCCGCTCGACAGCAGCTTCGCGCGCACGACGCTAAAACTCTCGCCCATGCCGGAGACAGGACAATGACTGACGAACCAACACCAGAGATGAAAGCTCGTATCGATAGTCTGACAGGATCCATTACGGAGGTGACTAAGGGTGAGCACCCGGAAGTTATTTTCAGTTCCTTGATGAGCGCCTTGGCGAATTTTCTCGCGCACATAGATGATCTTGATGCTGCACTGGGGGACTTGCGCGACGGCCTTCCCGAGCTTGAGTCACTTACTAAGCGGATCAGGGCCAAGCTGGACACAGGGGAAGAGAAAGAGATCTACACGGATGCCAAGCCAAACTGAGTGCCGGCTAGGCGCATTGCAAATGCTGACCATACATCTCGTCAGTAGGGCATGATTCCCTCGAGAAGCGAATGCAGCCTTGGTGAGGTGAGCCAGGGAGTGACGTTCGAGGACAGTATCAAGCAAATTCAGAACGCCGCCTGACCAGTTCGTTACCAACTATCAGGCAAATCTCTGGTGCCAGCGG
>JAUVQB010000406.1 GCA_030598385.1 Alphaproteobacteria bacterium
AACGATCGCGTCGTCCGCCGGCCTGAGCGGCGCGGCCGCGCGCCCGCTGTCGCGGGCATCGCGGTCCTGCATCTCCTGCAGGACGCGCGGGTATATAGCCTCCTCGCCCCGTTCCCGCAACTCTTTCGATCGCCGCGCGGCGCGGGCCTCGAGGCCGGCGGTCAAAAAGACCTTCACATCCGCCTCGGGGCAGATGACGGTGGCGATGTCGCGGCCGTCGAGAACGGCGCCCGCCTTGCCGTCCGGCGGCTCTGCGGCGAAGCGGCGTTGAAACGCCAAGAGCTGCGCCCGCACCGCTGGATAGGCGGCAACCTGTGACGCCGCCTCGCCCACCGCCTCGGATCGCAGATCCGCCCGCGACAGGTCTCCCGGCGCTAGGTCTGCCGCCGCCAGTTCCGCATCGGCGCGGTCGCCCGGCGTTTGGCCGCGCGCCAGCAGCTTTGCGCCGACGGCCCGGTACAAGAGGCCCGTGTCGAGACAGGCGAAGTCCAGGGCGGCGGCCAGGCGCCGGGCCAAGGTGCCCTTGCCGGCCGCCGACGGCCCGTCGATGGCGATGATCACCGGGCCCGCCCGGTCAGCCGGCCGCCGGGCCGGAGGTGAAGCGCGCGCCGATGCCGGCCATCGCGGCGGCGAAGCCCGGGAACGAGGTCTCGACCGGCGCGTCGTCGTCGATGGTCACCGGCCGCTGGCTGGCGAGCCCAAGGACGAGGAAGCTCATGGCGATGCGGTGATCGAGCTCGCTCGCCACCACGGCGCCGCCAGGCGGGGCGCCGCCGCTGGGCGGGGCGCCGGTGCCGTGTACCGTAAGGCTGTCGGGACCCTCCTCGACCGCAACCCCACAGGCCGCCAGGCCGCGGGCGACGGCAGCCAGGCGATCGCTTTCCTTGACCCGCAGCTCGCCAAGGCCCTGCATGAGCGTGGTGCCCTTGGCGCAGGCGGCGGCGACGGCGAGGATTGGATACTCGTCGATCATCGAGGGCGCCCGAGCGGCCGGCACCTCGACCCCCGCCAGCGCGCTGCCGGCGACCCGCAGGTCGCCGACCGGCTCGCCGCCCTCCTCCCGCGTGTTCTCGATTTGGATTCCGGCGCCCATCTCATTCAAGGTTTCTATGAGGCCCCCGCGCAAGGGGTTGAGCCCCAACCCGGGAAGGCGGATCTCGGAGCCGGGGGTAATCAAGGCCGCCACCACGGGAAATGCGGCCGAAGACGGATCTCCCGGCACGCGGACCGGCCGAGCGATCAGTTCCGGCTGGCCGGTGAGGCTGATCCGCCGCCCATCGCCTTCCTCGCTCACCCGGACCTCCGCGCCGAAATGGCGCAGCAGGCGTTCGCTGTGATCGCGGGTCGGGGCGGACTCGATGACTTCGGTAACGCCCGCCGCGCCCAGGCCGGCCAGCAAGACCGCGGACTTGACCTGGGCCGACGGCACCGGAAGCCGGTAGCTCACGGGCCGAAGTTCGGCGCTGCCAGTGATGGCGAGCGGCAGGCACCCGCCGTCGCGCGCCTGAATGCCGGCGCCCATCAAGGCGAGCGGTTCGGCTATTCGGGCCATCGGCCGGCTCACCAGCGAGGCGTCGCCGGTGAGGGTCGCGGTCATGGGATGGGCGGCCAGAATGCCCATGAGCAGCCGCACGCCGGTCCCGGAATTGCCGAGATCGAGCACTTCATTCGGCTCGCGGAGCCCGCCGATGCCCCGGCCCCAAACGTGCCAGCAGCCATCCGGCCCGCGCACGATTTCCGCGCCCAGCGCGCGGAGTGCCGCGGCGGTGCGCATCACGTCCTCGCCCTCCAGCAGCCCGTCGATGGTGCTCTCCCCGACCGCCAGCGCCGCCAACATGAGGACACGGTGGGAGATCGACTTGTCGCCGGGGACGCGGAGGCTGCCGGCGAGGCCTTCGCTCTGATGTGCGGTCAAGGACGGCATGGCTGACGCTGAGTCCCTCAAGGTCCTTTGATTTTCGGCCAATTGCCCAATCATTCGGGCGGCGGCGCACGCGCCCCCCCCTGTAGCACAGGCGCGCGCCAGGTGAACAGTTCCGTGGAACTGAGGGGCAGAGAGTCCCGCACCAAAATTAGCTGGCTAGCAAATTTGCTTTTGACAGGGCTCCAAACCCGTGGCAAACGGCAGCCGATCATTGCCGTCAACAGCCGTCG
>JAUVQB010000181.1 GCA_030598385.1 Alphaproteobacteria bacterium
AAAGCCCTTGAGGCTCACCGTGACGCAAAAATCCTGGGCCGTGGCCAGGTTGGGAAACGGGCCCGCATAGAGGCGGAAGAAGAGTCCCTCGTCGCCGAGATCGAACGCGCTGATCCTGGAGTCCATGTCGCCCAGCAGATCGGGCAGATGCCGCTGCAGGCGCTGCCACTCCGTGTGAGCCTTCGCTTCTTGCTTGAACGAGGCGAGGTGAACGGCCGTGTCCCAGGGCGCGGCGGTGACGAGGCCGGGGGGCGGCGGCGCAGCAGATTCACCGGATTGGCTCGTCGTACGGCTTTCGTCATTCGTTGCGGCGACCTCGACAGAGCTTGGGGGGGCGGCTTCGGCGGGGCCTCTCTCCACGCTCACGCCCAGCGACTTCGCCACACCGCGCAGCTCTTCCAACAGAGCCGGGCTTGCCACGCCGTCGACACGGAGCGCCGCAAATGACTGATAGTCTTCGATGGCGGCCTCGGTCCGTGCGTCGGCGACGCCGTCTACCGGGCCGGGGTCGAAGCCGAGGCGGACCAGAAGCTCTTCCAGCTCACGCGCGTCCTCGCTGGAGAGCTCGGCCGAAGCCGCCATCCCGGCGGACAGACAAAGGCACAGGCTCGCCGCGATCAGGCGCATAACACACCCTCCGCGCCCGAGGGCGCGCCGGCGTCGTGTCGCAGGGCTCAGCCGTTTTATTTCTGTCGCCAATTTCCGTTTTCGTCGAGAAACCAGGTGCCACCGGGCGCCTTTTGCTTGATCTGGTTGGCGTAGACGCGCCCCACGTCCTCGGGCTTCACACCCTGCGAGGCCGCCCGCTGCTCATAGAGGCTGCGGCGTTTCGCGTTGATCTCGTTCGCCACGCTCTGGGCGCCGGCGGCGCCCGAGTCCCGCACCACGACCAAGCCGTCGTAGCGCTCGCCGATCGCTCCGGAGGCCCGCAGTGCGTCGAGCGATTGTGCCGTGGCGGCGGGCGCGTTGAACGCCAACAGCAAGCCCAAGACCAGAACCAGTCCGCTCAGTCGAGAGGCCCCCAAGGCAAATCGGCGTTTCATATCCTCATCTCCGTTCCAGGCGCGAAGCCTATCCTGCCGCTGGCTTAGAAGATATCCGGGTTGGATTGAATATCTTCCTGGGCCTGTTCCTCGATCTTCAGGCGCACCTCGGCGTCCAGCTTGATATTGAGGTTGATGGTGATGGGCTCCGGAGGCGCTTCGACCTTGATCGTTGGCTGGCAGGCGACGATGAGCCCGCTGGCCAGGGCCACGGCAGACAGCGGAATGGCAACGTTGGGGGTCGATCTAAACGGCATGAGCCTTGACCTGTTCCTTGAGCCGTCCGGTGCTGCGGCTCTGGCGCCTATGCTGCGCAATCCTCTAGGCCGTGGCAAGAGTGCGCTGGGCCCATTTGGATCGGCCCATACGGACCGGTGTGGGGGCGCCGCGCGATTGGGCGCAGTCCTTAGTGATACGCAGCTTACTGCGACAATCTCCTCGCACGCCCCATTATTTCCCCGATCAGCGTTCGGCTCAGCAAGATAGCCTCCAGGATCTGGGTCGAATTACCGGTCAGATTGATGTTGAGCTGGAAGGGGTGGCCCTCGAGCACGTCGGGATTGTTGCCGAGGATCTCCAACCGCAATCTGGTTTCGCCGTCGCGGTTCAGGTTCCCGGTAATTATCAGCGTCTCGTAACGGAAGTCCTCAAGGGCCCGAATCACGAGATCGACGTATTCTCCACCGCCTTCCAAGGCCCGCTTTGCGGCGTCCGAGCGAAACCGCAACACGCCGGGGCCGAGAGCCGCCAGGCGCGCGTCGGCGATGGTCACGAGATCGCCGTCGCGCTGAATCGGGATCGTTCCGGCCAGCTCGCCGCTGCCCGACAGGCCTTCGACCGCCAACAAACCGAACAGGACGGCGACGTCCATCCGGTCGACCCGCAACTGGGTTTCGATCCGCTCGCCGGCCGGATCGAACAGCGTGTCGCGGATGGCGAAGCGGCTGCCGACGGTCGAGAAGCTGGCGTCTTCGATGAGGATTTGGCCGGGCGCGTCCGGCGGCAAACGGAACCTAGCCTCGAGACCCTTGATCGGCACCCCCGGGTCGATGACATCGGCGCGCAATATCTGGTGCGGCGGGCTGGCCGGCGGCTGCAGGCTGTCGAGCTCGAGGCTGAGATCGAGCCCCGAGACCGCCAGGTCCTCACTGGTAAAAGCCAGGTCGGCGATGACGATCCGCGCCTCGCCGGCGAGACCATCCCGGCCCCAACTCAGGGCCGCGGAGCCTTCCACCGTGCCGCGCGCCTCGGAAAGCTCCGCGAGCAGGGGCGACAGCGCCGCCGGCTGCAGGCCGCCGGGCATGAACTCCAGGAGCCGCAAGGTCACGTTCGCGTGTCCGGACCCGGCGGCCAGGTCGTGTGTCGCCGCCACATTCGCCAGCTCTCGCCCGTTGGTACCCTCGACCAGCGCCGTCATCTCGATCGTCTCGCCGTTGCGCTGGGTCCGGCCCAGCACCTTCCCGGAAATCTGCAGTGGCGCGAAGGCCGCCGGACTGGCCAGATGGCGCAGGGCCGCAATCTCGAAGTCGGCGGCCGCGTGCGTCAGGTCCCCGGGCCACTCCAGATCCGCTGATAGCTCTTCGAACGCCAGGTCGAAGTCCGGCAGTATGAGCGCGGCCTCCCGGATCGTCGCTGTGCCGCCGTAGCTGCCGTTTTCGCCCAACTCCCCGGCGAGCGCTATCTTGGGTGCGCGCACCCGAAGAGGGATAGGGTCCCCGCCTCCGGACTGGACAAGCAACCGGGTCTCGCCGAGTCCGACGCGGGTCTCGTGGCCGAGGGTGAAGGACTCTTTCTCGTCGTCAAGGACAAGCCTGACTTTACCGCCGGCGAGGGCGATGTCGACCGGGCCCTCGGCCCTGAGCCGGTCCGGGACCTCAAGGCCCTTCACCGTGATCTGGCCGGGCTGCGCGAGCACAAGGTCGATGGTCCGGGCGTTACGGGATACCTGGAAGGGTACTCTGAGCGAGACTTGGTCCGCGCTCAGTCCGTTCAGGCCCGAAACCGCGAACCGTCCGAGAACCTTGCCCGCCGCCTCGAATGACAGGGGGGCGCCCGCAAAGCTGCCGGTCACCTCGAGGTCATCGATGGTATAGCCATCCATCGCGAGCCCGGTTGCGGAGATCGCGACATCGCGGAGATTGGCGCGGGCGAGGGCCGGCGCCGGCCCCAGCACCGCTTCAACCTCGCCGATCAGGGTTGCGGTGAGGGGGCCGGCGGTGGCCAGGAGGGAGCCGTCGAACCAGACTCCCCGGGCCGGCTCCTCCGGGCGCCAAACGAGCACGCTCGGCTTCTCGGACGGCGTCGGAAGGGTGACTGAGAGATTTCCGCCGGTGACGCGGATCACCTCATCGGCGAGATCCTCGGGCAGGCCGAATCCCGCGAGATCCTTGGCCGATAGTCCCGTCGCGGTCACGCGGTTTTCCTGCCGCGTGGCGAGGCTGAGCTCGCGGTTCGCCCAGACGGCGGCGAGGTCGACGAGGGCAGTGGCCTCGGCCTCGGTGCCCGGTAGCGCCAGCCGCGAGAATGTGCCCGCCGCCTTGCCCGAAACGCCGCCCCCGACGAACCAGCCGTGCAGGGCCGAGAAGCCGTCCTGCGGTTGCGGCAAGGCTGGAAACTCGCCGACGGCCGTCAGCTCGATTTGGCCGTCGCCGCCGACCGGGAAGGGCGGCCGGCTGAGGGCCCATATGGGGGCCGCATCGCCGATCTCGGCGCGAAGCTCGAGCCATAGCTGCGGCGCGGCGCCGAGGGCCTCGGCCCGTCCCTGCAGGACGAGGTCGAAGCTGCCGTCGCCGCTGCTGAGACGGGCCGTCAGCTCGGCCCGTTCCCGGCTCAGATCGAAATTGGCTTGAGCTTTGTCGAACGGTGTTCCGGCCACGGCGAGGCCATTTGCCGTAAGCGCGCCGCGGCCCGAGCGCGGCCGTCCCGCTTCGAGGCTAAGGTTCAGATCGCCTTCGATCGCGCGGAGCTGGAGGAGGCCGTCGGGAAGCTCGACGGCGCCGTCTGAAATGGCGAGTCTGATCTCGGCGTCCTTTTGCGGATCGCCGCTGGCCGACAGCTCGGCGGTGAGCCTGGCGTGCGCGCTGCTCAGTTCGCCTTGGAGCCGCAGCACCGGGTCGCCCCCTTTGCCCCCGGTCAGCGCACCGTCGAATGCGATGCTGGCCGGCCCATAGGAGGTCTGGGCCTCGATGCGGCTTTCGCGAAACCGAACATCCGGC
>JAUVQB010000084.1 GCA_030598385.1 Alphaproteobacteria bacterium
CGCGGAAGGTATCGCCGGCGGCGAGCATGACCTTTAGCCCTTGGTCGTGCTGGTTCTTCGCGATCTTGCCGATGGTCGTGGTCTTGCCGCTGCCGTTCACGCCGACCACCAGGACCACATGGGGCCGATGGGCCGGGTCGACCGTCAGGGGCTCGGCCACCGGCGCCAGGATTTCCGTCACATCGGCCGCCAGGGCGCCGCGTACCTCTTCGGGCGAGACGTCCTTGTCGAAGCGCTCCCGGGCCAGGTTGGCGGCCAGCTTGGCGGCCGTCGCGACGCCCAGGTCGGCCGAGATCAACAGCTCTTCGAGCTCTTCCAGCGCCGCGTCGTCGAGCTTACGCTTGGTGAAGATGCCGGAAATGCCATCGCCCAACTTGCCGGACGAACGCGAGAGGCCGGCCTTGAGGCTGGCCAGCCAGCCGCGGTTCCCGGCGCTCGCCTCTGTGCCTTGGGTCACGCGCCGGCTCGCGCCAGGAGGCGGCCGCTGGCGGCCGCGGCAATGCGCAGCGTAACGATCTCACCGGGCAGGCCGTGGCGATCATGGGGCCATTCGACCGGCGCGAACTGAGTGCTATGGCCGAATCCCGGTTTCTCCACCAGGACCTGCTCGTCGCACCCGATGCGACTTTCGAGAAACCGGCTCAAAGCGCCCTCTCCGGCTGCGCGCAGGCGCGCCGCGCGGGCTTTCCGCGTCGCCGACGGCACCTGCGGCATGCGCGCCGCCGGCGTGCCGGGCCTAGGCGAATAGGGAAAGACGTGGAGATGAGTGAGGCCGCAGTCAGCCACCAGGGAGAGCGTATTTGCGAACATGACCTCGTCCTCGGTCGGAAAGCCGGCGATCAGGTCCGCGCCGAACACAACGTCGGGCCGCAGTTGCCGGACTTGCCGGCAGAGTGCGACCGCGTCGGCGCGCAGATGTCGCCGTTTCATGCGTTTGAGGACGAGGTCGTCGCCCGCCTGCAGGCTCAGGTGCAGGTGCGGCATCAAGCGCTCCTCCTCGGCGATGAGCCGCAGCAGGTCCCGATCCAGCTCGACCGGGTCGACCGAGGAGATGCGCAGGCGGCGCAACTCGGGCACCAGCCTCAGAATGCGCCCCGCTAGCTGGCCGAGGCCCGGCCGGCCTGGCAAGTCCTTGCCGTAATCGGTGATGTCGACGCCGCTCAGCACCACCTCCGCGGTGCCGCCCTCGACCAGGAGGCGGACCTGGCGCACCACCTCGCCCACCGGAACCGAGCGGCTCGGGCCGCGCCCGTAGGGGATGATGCAGAAGGTGCAGCGGTGGTCGCAGCCCTGCTGGACCTGGACGAAGGCGCGGGCCCGGCCCTCGAAGCCTCGGATCAGGTGCCCTGCGGTCTCGCGCACCGCCATGATGTCGTCGACCAGCACCCGTGGATGCTCGCTTCCTTCTACTGGCGGAGCAAACGTATGCGCACGCAGTTTCTCCTGGTTGCCGACGACCTGATCGACTTCCGCCATGGCGGCATAGCGGGCGGGGTCAATCTGCGCCGAACAGCCGGTCACGATGATACGCGCGTCCGGCCGCTCGCGCCGGGCGCGGCGGATCGCCTGACGGGCCTGGCGTTCGGCTTCCTTGGTGACGGCGCAGGTGTTGACGATCACCGCGTCGCTCGGCCCCTGGCCGCGCGCGTGCTCGCGCATGACCTCGGACTCGTAGGCGTTCAGCCGGCAGCCGAAGGTGATGATCTCGGGTCCGGCGGGGGGCGTCGTCATGACGGCCGGGGCAGCAGGGATCGCGCGAAGACGCCGGTAAAGCTAGTGGCCACCGGGCCGCTCATCACCATGTGGCCGTCCTCGCGCCACTCCAGGGCGAGCGGGCCGCCGTCGAGCCGGACCTCCGCCTTGCGGCCCGTCAGGCCGCGGCGATGGGCCGCCGCCGCGGCGGCGCAGGCGCCGGTGCCGCAGGCTCTCGTCAAGCCGACGCCGCGTTCCCAAACCCGCACCCGCAAGCAATCGGGGCCCATGAGCTCGGCCACGCCGATGTTGGCGCGTTCCGGGAACAGGGGATCGTGCTCGAGTTGCGGGCCGAGGGTTTCAAGGTCCACGGCCGCGGCGTCCGCGACGAAAAAGACTGCATGGGGGTTGCCGATATTGACGGCCACCGGGTCGCTCAAGGGCCCGCACGCGAGCTCGAGATGAAGCGTATCCATCTCCCGCGCCAGGGGAATCTCCTGCCAGGCGGTGCGCAGCTCGCCCATGTCTACCGCAATTCCGCCGGCCGTGATGCTAACGGCGTGAAGCAGGCCCGCCTGGGTCTCGACCGTGCAGTGCTCCCGGCCGGTCTCCGCCATGATCAGCGAGGCGACGCAGCGCGTCGCGTTGCCGCAGGCCTCGACCTCGCCGCCATCGGCGTTGCGGATGCGCATGAAAACATCCGCCGCGCCATTCGTCGGCGGCTCCAGTGTGATCAGCTGGTCGCAACCGATGCCGGTACGACGGTCGGCCACGGCCCGGGTGGACGCATCGTCGAGAACGAAAGGCTCGGTCCGGGCGTCAACCACCACGAAATCGTTGCCGAGACCGTGCATTTTTATGAAGGGCCGCAGGTTCATGCTGCGGGTTATAGGGCGCGCTCGGCGCGCCGTCTAGCGCCCATCCGCTCGCCCTGAAGTGGCGCTCGGGCGGCTTGGGAAGCCGGAATACGCCGGCGCCGACGCCGGGCCCTCTGCACCTGACCGGGTCCTCTTCACCTGACCGGAAATTATGGCAAACTATGACGAACTCGGCCTGCAGGTCTGTCAGGGGGGCAAAATCCATGAAAAACATCAGCGAGCTGCCGAACATCGTCAGGGCTGGCGGCGGCCGGGTCATTTACCAATAGGCCCGGCTACGAATAGGCCCGGCGCCGGTGGTCCATGGCGGGGCGGGTTGGCAGGGCGAAGGACCCCGCCGGGGTGGCCGTCGCGGCGAAATTTTGGCGTCCGGCTGTAAAATCTTAACCTTCGCCGCTCATTATTTTCCTCTTTTCCGTCCTTGTATAGGCCGGTAATCAACAAGGAGTCGGCGCCCGCCATGCGCGTGCTTCAAGTCGAAGACGACGCGACCACCGCCAAGTCCGTCGAGCTCATGCTCAAGGCTCAGGGCCACGCCTGCGAGACCGTGAGTCTCGGCGAAGAGGCCTTGCGCCTGGTGCGGGACAAGGATTACGACCTGATTTTGCTCGATATCATGCTGCCGGACATCGACGGCTATGAGGTTCTGAAACGCCTCCAAGGCTGGGGTATAGAGACCCCCGTGATGATCCAGTCGGGCCTGGTCCGAAGCGACAAGGATCGCGCCGCCCTCGGCATGGCCGACAGCCTGAACAAGCCATACGGCTCCAAGGAATTGCAGCAGCGTATCGAGGCGATTACCAGGCGCGAGGCCTCGGCCAGCGAAGACTCCGGCGAGACGGGCAATGATAGCCCCGAATCCGATGGCGAACGGCGTGGCGCCCAGCGCGCCCGGACGATCAAGAGCGGATTGATCGCTTTTAACCAGAACCAGTGCGACATGGACTGCCTGGTGCTCAGCCTGTCCAACGACGGCGCCGCCCTGCAACCATTGGACAGCTTGAACATTCCGGACGCCTTCGTTCTGAAGATCAAGGATGGCTCGGTCCACGATTGCCAGGTCTGTTGGCGCCATGGCAACAAGCTGGGCGTGCGCTTCGCCGCTGCTTAAGACCGCGCCTAAGACGACGGCCCCCATCAAGATACCCTTCATGCTTCCCTCATAGATGCGCGCTTGACGCCTCCTCTTTTGATGCGCGCTTGACGCGCGAGCGCCGCTTGCCTAGTCTCCGCCGCGCTCACACCTAGCGACACGTCACAGGTTCGCACGAGAGCCACGCCGGTCCGCGAGTTTCGCGCACTGGCGCGATGAGCGTTGGGCGGGAGCACGCGCAAAGGGCCGGGGCCGCGGAACGAGCATGTTCGATAACCTGCAGGAACGCCTGGGCGAAGTCTTCGATCGCCTGAAGCGGCGCGGCGCCCTCAGCGAGAGCGACATCACGGCGGCGCTGCGCGAAGTGCGCGTGGTGCTGCTCGAAGCCGATGTCGCCCTGCCGGTGGTCAAGGATTTCGTCGAGGCGGTGCGCGAAAAAGCCCTCGGCCAAGAAGTGTTGCGCTCGGTCACGCCGGGGCAAATGGTGGTCAAGATCGTGCACGACCACCTGGTCGAGACCCTAGGCAGCGAGGCCGTGCCGCTCACCATCGACGTGACCCCGCCGGCGGTCTTCCTGCTGGTCGGCCTCCAAGGCTCGGGCAAGACCACGACCACCGCCAAGATCGCCCTGCGCCTCAAGGATCGTGAGAAGAAGAAGGCCCTCATGGCCTCGCTCGACGTGCGGCGCCCGGCCGCCCAGGAACAGCTCGCCATTCTCGGGGCCCAGTCCGAGGTGCGCTGCCTCGACATCGTTCCCGGCGAGCCGCCGGTCGCGATCGCGCGCCGCGCTGTGCAGACGGCGGCGCTCGAAGGCTACGATGCGGTCCTGCTGGACACCGCCGGCCGGCTCGCCATCGACGAGGAACTGATGGCCGAGGTGGCCGAGGTGCGGGACGCCGCGAAGCCGCACGAGACCTTGCTGGTGGCCGACGCCATGACCGGCCAGGACGCGGTTACCGTGGCGCGCAACTTCCATGAAAAGGTCGGCCTGACCGGTATTGTGCTGACCCGGATCGATGGCGACGCCCGCGGCGGCGCGGCACTCTCCATGAAGGCGGTGACCGGCTGTCCGATCAAGCTGCTGGGCGCCGGCGAGAAGCTGGATGCCCTCGAAGTCTTCCACCCCGAGCGCGTCGCCGGCCGCATCCTCGGCATGGGCGACGTGGTCTCGCTGGTCGAGAAGGCGGCGGAGACGATCGAGGTCGAAGAGGCGGAGAAGCTCGCCAAGAAGATCGAGAAAGGAAAATTCGACCTCGACGACCTGGCCAATCAATTGCGCCAATTGCAGAAGATGGGCGGGCTCGGCGGGCTCATGGGTATGCTGCCGGGCGTGCCCAAGATGCAGCAGCAGATGAAGGACGCGAAGATCGACGACGGCATGATCCGGCGCCAGCTGGCGATCATTTCGTCCATGACGCCCCGGGAGCGCCGCCGCCCGGAAATCATCAAGGCGAGCCGCAAGCAACGCATCTCCAAGGGCGCAGGCGCCAGCGTTCAGGAGGTCAACAAGCTCCTGAAGCAGCACCACGAAGCCGGGCGCATGATGAAGAAGGTCAAGAAGCTCGGGAAAAAAGGCCTGATGCGCCATGGGCTGCCTGGCGGGTTTCCCGGCGGGCCCGGCGGCTTTCCGAGATAACAGGGGTCCCGAGATGATCAGCCACGTCACCGTCGGCAGCGACGACATCGACCGGGCCAAGGCGTTCTACAAAAAGGTCATGGCGCCGCTCAGCTATGCCCGGGTCTTCGAGGGGGACGATTACTTCGCCTATGGCGAAACCGAGGCCTCGCCGCCCTGCTTTTGGGTGCTGCCGCCGTTCGACGGCCTGCCTGCCGAGCGCGGCAACGGCTGGCATTGCGCCTTCCTGGCGCCGAGCCGCGCGGCGGTCGATGCCTTCCATGCGGCGGCGCTCTGCGCCGGCGGCAGCGACGAGGGCGCGCCGGGCCTGCGCCCGCAATATACGGCAAACTATTACGGCGCTTACGTGCGCGACCCGGACGGCAACAAGCTGCAGGCCGTCTGCTACCACCCCGAATGATGAAACCTTAGGCTCAAGTAGGAGAGGAAAGCCATGTCCTTACGGATCAGACTGGCGCGCGGCGGCACAAAGAAGCGGCCCTTCTACCGCATCGTCGTGGCCGATTCGCGCAGCCCGCGCGACGGCCGCTTTATCGAGAAGATCGGCACCTACAATCCCATGGTGCCCAAGGACCATCCCGAGCGCATCAAGCTCGACGAGGACCGTGCCAAGCACTGGATCTCGGTCGGGGCGACGCCGAGCGACCGGGTCGCGCGCTTCCTGGGGCAGGCGAACGTCATCGCCATGCCGGCCATCCCCCAACAGACCAAGAAGAACCAGCCCAGGGCCAAGACGCTGGAACGCATGAAGGAGGCCGAGAAGGCCAAGGCAGCGGCGGCCGAGGCCGCGGCGGCACCGAAGGAGGAAGCCCCAGCGGCGGAAACTCCAGCGGAAGAGGCCCCAGCGGCGGAAACCCCGGCGGAAGAGGCCCCAGCGGCGGAAACCCCGGCGGAAGAGGCCCCAGCGGCGGATACCCCGGCGGAAGAGGCCCCAGCGGCGGATACCCCGGCGGAAGAGGCGCCGGCGGAGGCGCCTCCCGCGGCGGAAGCCCCTGTCGAGGAGCCGGTTGTCGAGGAGCCGGTTGTCGAGGAGCCGGTTGCCGAGGAGGCCCCCGCGGAAGCTCCCGCGGAAGAAGCGGCTGCGGCAGAGGCGCCAACCGAGGCAGCCCCAGCGGCGGAAACCCCTGCGGAAGACGTGCCGGCGGAAGACGCCCCGGCCGAGGAGACGCCCGCCGAGGAGACGCCCGCTGAAGAAGC
>JAUVQB010000311.1 GCA_030598385.1 Alphaproteobacteria bacterium
CGCATCCAGGGCAGCCACTTCGCCAACCTGCTGCAGGCCTCCCAGGCCAACCAGCTGATGATCGAGCGGCGCATCGACCCCTGCATGTCCGAGGTCTTTTCCTGGCACGACATCCCGCGCGCCCACACCAAGATGATGAACAACCTGCACAAGCCGGGCAACATGGCGGTGCTGGTTCAGGCCAAGCGGCCGGGCCTGCGCACCCTCGAGGACGCGACCGAGGAGTAGAGCGGTTTCCGACCAAATTGAACCGGGCTGATGGAGCGATTTTGGCCGGACTCAGCCCAGAGGCAACAGCGCCGCTTCAATTTGGTCGGAAACCACTCTAAGTGACGGTTTCTGCATTCGTCGAAAACCGGCCGCTCCGGCCGGGGCTGCGCCTGGTCCTCTGGCTGCTGCCCCTTGCCGCCGGTCTGGCGCTGGCGGTTTACGCCTTCTGGATCGAGCCGCGCTCGCTGGCGGTGACACGCCTCAGCTTGGCCGCTCGCCGGCCTGGAGCGGGAGGTCCGCGTGGTCGTCATGGGCGACCTGCAGCCCGCCGGGCCGGTTGAGTCCCTGGAGAGCATCGCCGCCGTCATCGATCGCATGAACGCGGAAGGGGGCGACCTCGTCCTGCTGCTGGGCGATTACGTGAGCACCCGCCGGCTCTCCACCGGATTCATCGATCCGCACGACACGGCGCCGATCCTGGGCCGGCTCGATGCGCCCCTGGGCGTTTACGCCGTGCTCGGGAACCACGACTGGTGGTGGGACGGCCCCGCGATGCGGCGCCTCCTCACGGATCAGGGGATCACGGTCCTCGAGGATGCGGCCGTACGGATCGATGCCGGCGCGCAAACGCTCTGGGTCGCCGGCCTCTCGGACCCGGTCACCCAGGTCCCCGACTTGGGTGCGACTCTCGCGCAAGCCGCCACCGAGGCACCACTCCTGCTGTTGACCCATACGCCGGACGTCTTGCCGGATGTGCCAACGGACGTGGGGCTCACCCTGGCCGGGCACACCCACGGCGGCCAGGTGAACCTGCCGTTCTTCGGCCGCTTGATCGTCCCCTCGCGTTTCGGCGACCGTTTCGCCTACGGCCCGATCGAGGAGGCCGGGCGCCGACTTTACGTGACAAGCGGCATCGGCACGGCGATTATCCCGGTCCGCTTCCGGGTGCCGCCGGAAATCGCGGTGATCACGCTGACGCCGGCCCCGGCACTAGGGAATGGCCAGGACGGCGAAAACTGATGTGGCGCCGGAACTGAAATTGACAAACGTGACGAAATGACGGATCTCCTGCCAACCTGCCGCGACGCGCTCATGGCTGCCGAGCGCCTGGAAACGGCGGCACGGCATGCGGTCGGCGCTCTGGTCGCTCCCCCGGACGGTCAAGTTGGGGGCCGGGTCGATGGGGCCGCGATGGAGCGCGAGCAATACGCGGCACACGGCCTCGCCTGGCTGGCGACCTACGTGGCGGGCTTGCGCGAAACCCTCCACTGGGCCGAGCGCCTGGACCAGGCCGGCGGCTTGCGCGAGCTGGAGAGCCTTATCCTACAGGCCGCCTTCGGCGAATACCTGCAGCAAATGCTGGGCGGCATCCCGATCAGCCAGGGCGAGATGGTGCGCCCCGCCGACATGGGGCTCGAGGCCGATGCGCTCACCGCCTTCGTCGCCGATTGGAGCGTCAAGAGCCTGTGCCGGACCGGCAACACGGCGGCGGTCCGCGCCCGCATCGCCGAGCTGATCGCCGAGGGTGCCGATTCGGGCGACTTCGGCGACACAGGTCTGGCGGACGAGAGCCTCGCCCTGGTGCGCGACCAGTTCCGCAGGCTCGCCGACGAGCACAAGGATGCCGCCCACCGCTGGCACCTCAACGACGATCTCATCCCGCTCGAGGTGATCGAACATTTGGCCGAGCTCGGCATCTTCGGGCTCACGGTGCCCGAGGACTTCGGCGGACTCGCCATGGGCAAGACCGCCATGTGCTTGGTGACCGAGGAGCTCGCGAGGGGTTATATCGGCCTCGGCTCGCTGGGCACCCGCTCGGAGATCGCCGCCGAGCTGATTCGTCTGGGCGGCACCGAAGAACAGAAGGCGCGCTGGCTGCCGGGCATCGCCTCGGGCGAGATCCTGCCGACCGCGGTCTTCACCGAACCCAACACGGGCTCCGACCTGGGCGCGCTCAAGACCCGGGCGGTCAAGGACGGCGCGGTCTACCGGGTGACCGGCAACAAGACCTGGATCACTCACGGCGCGCGCAGCGACATCATGACCCTCCTGGTCCGCACCGACCCGGAGGAGCCCGGCTACAAGGGGCTTTCGATGTTCATCGCCGAAAAGCCGCGCGGCACGGTGGGCGAGCCCTTCCCGGCCGAGGGCATGAGCGGCGGCGAGATCAAGGTGCTCGGCTACCGCGGCATGAAGGAATACGAGATCGCCTTCGACGGCTTCGAGGTGCCGGCCGCGGGCCTCCTGGGCGGCGTCGAGGGCCAAGGCTTCAAGCAGCTCATGGCGACCTTCGAATCGGCCCGGATCCAGACAGCCGCGCGCGCCGTCGGCGTCGCCCAGTCGGCCATGGAGCTGGGGCTCGACTATGCGCAAGGGCGCGTCCAGTTCGGCAAGCCGATCCTCGCCTTCCCACGGGTCGCGGGCAAGCTCGCCTGGATGGCGGTCGAGACCATGGTGGCGCGCCAGCTCACCTACTTCGCCGCGCGCGAGAAGGATTCCGGCCGGCGCTGCGACATCGAGGCCGGCATGGCCAAGCTTTTGGCCGCCCGGGTCGCCTGGTCGAACGCCGACAACGCGCTCCAGGTCCACGGCGGCAACGGCTATGCCGAGGAGTATCCCATCAGCCGGGTCTTGTGCGACGCGCGCATCCTCAACATCTTCGAGGGCGCCGCCGAGATCCAGGCCCAGGTGATCGCCCGCGGGCTCCTCGCCGGCGGGCGCAACTGAGGCGGGCGGCTGCTTCCTGCCGCCTCGCCTCTCAGAGCAGCTTGCCGTCGAAGGGGTGCC
>JAUVQB010000010.1 GCA_030598385.1 Alphaproteobacteria bacterium
AAGCGTGTTCCGCGAAGTGAAGGTCCAGGCCGATCCCGCCTGCCCGCTGTGCGGCCCTGAGGCGAGCCTGCACGCACTCGGCGACGTGGAATATGGCGACGACGCGCGGATCTGCGCGGCATAGCACCGTTAGGATTTTGGCGGGACTAATGCTTTCGCACTTCGCTGAGGCCCGATACCGATCAAAAGAGTGCCGCGTTGGCCAGGCCGCCCAAAAGCCACGCCTCAGAACATGGCCTCGATGACCCGGTCGGGCGGTGCGTGGCCGTCGGAGAAGGTCTTGATATTAATGAGAACCTTCTCGCCCATGGCGAGGCGGCCTTCGATCGTGGAGGAACTCATGTGCGGCAGCAGCACAACGTTGTCCAGCTTGAGGAGCCGCGGATTGATGGCCGGCTCGTGTTCGAAGACGTCGAGCCCGGCGCCGCCACTCTCCTCGGCCTCCAGCATGCGGGCGAGCGCGTTTTCGTCGATCACCTCGCCGCGGCTGGTGTTCACCACGTAAGCATGCGGCTGCAGGCATTTGAGGCGCCGCGCCGACAGCAGATGGAAGGTCGCCGGCGTGTGCGGGCAATTCACCGAAATGATGTCCATGCGGGCCAGCATCTGATCGAGGCTTTCCCAATAGGTCGCCTCCAGCTCGTCTTCGACCTCGGGATGCACCCGGCGGCGGTTGTGGTAGTGGATCGACAATCCGAAGCCGCGGGCGCGGCGCGCCACCGCTTGGCCGATACGGCCCATGCCGATGATGCCCAGGCGCTTGTCGGTGATTCGGTGACCCAGCATGGAGGTCGGGCTCCAGCCGTGCCATTCGCCCGAGCGAACCAGGCGCTCGCCCTCGGCCAGGCGCCGTGGCACCGCCAGGATCAGCGCCATGGTCATGTCGGCGGTATCGTCGGTCAGAACGCCCGGCGTGTTGGTGATCGTGATGCCGCGCTGGCGTGCCGTCTTGAGGTCGATATTGTCGACGCCGGTGCCGAAGGAGGCGATCAGCCGCAGATTCTCCCCGGCGTGGGAGAGCACGCCCGCATCGATCCGGTCGGTCACCGTCGGCACCAGGACGTCGGCCTCCTTGACGGCGGTAATCAATTCCGACTGGCTCATCGCCTCGTCCTCGAGGTTCAGACGCGCGTCGAACAGCTCCATCATCCGAGTCTCTATGGCATCGGGGAGCCGCCGGGTGACAATGACAAAAGGTTTTTTCGCGGACATCACTTCGTCTCGGGGGGCGAAAACTAATTGCGCTTTGGCTTAGCAGCCGCGCCCAGCCCTTGTCTAGGGCGTGTGGGGTCTTGGGTGTGTGGGGCCGAGGCCGGTCGAACGCAACAGCGAGGGCCCAAGCGCCGGCTTGACCGGCCCCCCCGGCGCGGTTAGGAGGGACCATCGTCGAAATCGCGCCGAGTCTAGACCATCCCTCTCAAACATCAGATAGCTCCCCTGATGGCCCCGATGCGATGCTTGTTCCCGGGTTGCGCCCTGATCCTTTGGATTGCCAGCCTCTGGATCGCCGGGCTTTGCGCCCAACCTGCGGTGGCGGCTCAGGACAGCCGCTTGGGCGCCAGCGGGTTGCCGCTGCCTCGCTTCGTGTCGCTGAAGTCCGGCGAGGTCAACCTGCGGACCGGCCCCGGCAAGCGCTATCCGATCGACTGGATCTACCGGCGGCGCGGCCTGCCGGTCGAAATCATCGATGAATTCGATGACTGGCGCCGGGTGCGCGATCACGACGGCACGGTCGGGTGGGTCCATCGTTTCATGGTGATCTCCCGCCGCACCGTCCTGGTCACCGGAGAGACGCGCACCTTGCGCCGAAAGCCCGCGCCCGCCGCACCGGGCCTGGCCTATCTGCAGGCCGGCGTCATCGCGGATCTCAAGGACTGCCACAAGGTCTGGTGCCGGATCGAGGCCCAAGGCTTCGACGGCTGGCTGCACCGCAGCGAAATGTTCGGCGCCAACGCCGACGATTAGGCCTGGCGGGCCAGCCACTCATCCGCCGTCACGGCATAGACATGGAGCTCCACCTTGGGCAAACGTTCGACGCGCTCCACGGCTAGCCCCAGCTTCTGCATGACGCGATGGGACGCCGTGTTGGGCGCCTCGACGAAGGAGACGAGGCGCTCGAGGCCCAATCGCCGGAAGGCATGGTCGATGACGCACCGGGCCGCTTCGCCCGCGAGGCCCTGTCCCCAGAACCGCCTGTGAAAGGCATAGCGCAGGGCAAGCTCGCCGCTACGCTCGAGGACGAAAAAGCCGCACTCGCCGGCGAACTCATCGCTGGCCTTGAGGAACACCGCGCGCATGCCAAAAGCCCTATCGCGCCAAGCGGTAAGATAGCCGTCGAGCGTCGCCTCGGCTTGGGCGCGGGTGAGGGATCCGAGCTTGGTGAAAGCGGTGACGTCGGGATCGGCGTAAAGCGCCGCCAAGCGGTCTAAGTCCTCACCTCTGTAGGCGCGCAGTCGTAGGCGAGGGGTCTCGAGCTCGTTTGCCACCGCTTTGACGGCGACCAAGGCTTACGGCAAGCGCCGCGGCCAGGCCGCTCCCATCGGAAATTCCGCGAAGGCCGAGAGCTTATACCAAGGAGCGCTGATCAAGGTCGCCACGCCCGATCAAGCCAGCCGCTCGGCGTAATGGGAGTCCACACGTTTGTGGCGGCGATAGAGCCCACGGACCGAGAAATAGAAAACGGTCATTGAAATAATCATCCCGGCCAACACCGCCGCATAAAACCCCGGAGAGCCGACGCCCAAAGGAAATGCCATTCCGATACAGAAACCGATAATCATGGAGGTCGCTATGGAAGCGACGAATCCTATAAAGATGGCCAGCATTAGTTTCATTCTTGCCCCCTATGCATTGCCAAGACTGAAGATCTAATCCGGATTGGATTTGACGCGCGAAACGGTGCTGTCCGCCACAGCAGATTACGCATAGGGGATCTGCAGAATTGGTGTGGCCGATGCCGGGGCGCGGGCGGGCCCTGCGGAACGGCGGGATCTATCCGCTATCCAACGATGCGATAGCGCACGATGCGGCTGTTGCCGGTGTCGGCGACGTCGAGGTGGCGTCCCTCCGCAGACAGGACCAAGTCAGGGGGCTTCGCGTAGACCGGCGAAGACGCGGCGCCGAACGCGAGGTCGAACGCCGCGGCGGGACCACGATGAAGCAGGCTGTGAAACTGAGTGCGACGCCCGTGTTTGCGTTCCAAGTGCCATACCTCGTCCTACCACAATCGAGGGTAGGGCGACCGCGCCTCAGCCCAGGTCCGCCGCGAGGGCCGCGCGCGCAGGCTCCGGCAGCACGGTCATATGGGCATAGGCCGGATGCGAGAAGCCGAGGACGACCTCCGCGCCCGCCACCTTGAAGGCGGCCGCCTGATCCGGCGTGAAGGGAAAATGGACGAACTGCACCGATGAGGCCTTGCCGGCGGCCGAGGTGCGGTCGACGTCGGCTTCGGGAACGCCCGTCACCGTTGATCCAGCGAACTTCAAGAAGGCCGTATCCTCGACCCCGCCGAGACCGGCCAGAAACCGCTCTCGCCGCTCGGGGTCGTCGATCTCGAACATCACCGTGGCCACCAGCTCGTCGCCCTTGGGCACCAAGGGGTTATAGGCCGCGAGCTCGTCGGGGATCTGGTCCTCGCCGCCCTTCTCGATGAACAGCATCTCCTGGATCTGGTACCACATGGTCAAATAGGTCTCGAAATAGAATGTCGCGACCGGGCCGACCTCGACGCGCCGGTCGCGCTTCACCTCGGCCAGCTTGCGCCGCCAGTCCCGGCGCTCGGCCTCGTAGACCTCCATCGGCAGGATATCGCCGCGCGTCACTTCACGCTTGATATTCGTCGTCATTCCAGTCCTCGTTTCTGCCCGCCGGGCGGCGCCTAGTCGGCGCCTGAGTCCCCGACGCCGTACGCCCGGGCGAAAAGTTCGATCGGGTGGCTGGCGGTTCCTGCCGGGGGTGCATCGCCGCCCTTCAGGCGCTCCATGCCTTGCAGGATATGGACGCCGGCCAAGGGGCATTCCGAGGCGATGAAAGCCTTGCCGCTTTCCGCCGCCTGCCGCGCCACCGGCCGGCCGACCTTGAGCCCGACCTCGAAGTTCTCCTTCATGATGCCCCAGGATCCGCCGTGGCCCGAACAGCGCTCGATCACCGCGACATCGGCCTCGGGCACGAGGCGCAGCATCTCGGCCGCCTTGTGGCCCATGTTCTGGGCCCGGGCGTGACAGGCGATGTGAACCGCCACGCCGCCGGGCAGCGGGCCGAGGCCCTCGGCTAGGCCCTCTTTCTTGGCGATGTCGACCACATACTCGCTGATGTCGTAGCTCGCCTGGGACAAGGCCTTGACCTGGGCGTCCTCGGGCAGGATGAGCGGCCACTCGAACTTCAGCATGAGGGTGCAGGAGGGCACCAGGGCGATCACGTCGTAACCCTTGTCGATCCACGCCGCGAACGCGCCGGCGACCCGCTTGGCCGCATCGGCCGCCCTGGCGATCTCGCCGTGCTCGAGCTGCGGCATGCCGCAGCAGGCGGGATAGATCACTTCCGTTTCGACCCCGTTCCTGGCCAGGACCGCGCGCGCCGCCAAGCCAATGCCGGGATTGTTGTAGTTGGCGAAGCAGGTGGCGTAGAGCACCGCCTTGCGCCCGAAGGCGGGCGCCCCGCGATTGACCTCCGGCGCCTCGGTCCTGGCCCGCATGGCGAAGGTCTTGCCGTGGAACTTGGGCAGCGCCGCCGCGCGGTGCACGCCCACGGCCCTTTCCATGAGCGGCCGCGTCAGCTTGTTCCCGGTATCGCTCGCCCAGTTGGCAAGGCCCGCCACACGGCCCGCAAGGCGGCCGTTGCGGTCGGTCTCGGTCAGTTGCCCGACCCGAAAGTCCACTTTGCCCTCTCGCGCCTCGGCGGCCCGGTAGCGCAGCATGAGGTGCGGAAAATCGAGGTCGAATTCGTGCGGCGGCACGTAGGGACACTTGGTCATGAAGCACATGTCGCAGAGCGTGCAGGCGTCGACGACCGGCTTGAAATCCGCGCTCGAGACCGTGTCGAGTTCGCCGCTTTCGGACTCGTCGATCAGATCGAACAGGCGCGGAAAGGATTCGCAGAGATTGAAGCAGCGCCGACAGCCGTGACAGATGTCGAACACCCGGCGCAATTCGGCATCGATCTTCTCCGGATCGGTGAAGTCCGGATCGTTCCAGTCGATGGCGTGACGCGTCGGGGCATCCAGACTGCCTTCGCGCATGTCAAAAGCTCCTCATGCGACGCAGAGCCACCGCCCGGTGCGTTGGTTGCCGCGCAGGGATGGGACGAGCGGACGCGGGCGATGTCAGCAAAGGTGCTTGGGCGCGGCCTACGTAAATCTGCGTACCGCACCCGAGCCCCAAGTCGATGGTCCCAGTCGATGGTCCCAGTCGACTGACCGAGCGTTGGATCCGGCCTGCGCCAGCGGCGGCCGGAAAGGCGACGACGCTACGGCAGGCGACGGTTGGTTCAGTCGACCATGGTTTCGAGCGCCTTCTGGAACCGCCCGGCGTGGCTTTTTTCCGCCTTCGCCAAGGTCTCGAACCAGTCGGCGATTTCGTCGAAGCCTTCCTCGCGGGCGGTGCGCGCCATGCCCGGGTACATGTCGGTGTACTCGTGGGTCTCGCCGACGATGGCGGCCTTCAAATTCGACGAGGTATCGCCAATCGGTTCGCCGGTGGCCGGGTCGCCGACTTCTTCGAGATATTGCAGATGGCCGTGCGCATGGCCCGTCTCGCCCTCGGCGGTGGAGCGAAACACCGCGGAGATGTCGTTGTAGCCCTCGACGTCGGCCTTCTGCGCGAAGTAGAGGTAGCGGCGATTGGCCTGGCTCTCGCCCGCGAAAGCGTCCTTCAGGTTGTTCTCGGTTTTCGATCCCTTGAGTGCCGGCATTGGTTTCTCCCCTGGTGGCGTTGGATGCTTGCAACTGAATTGGTTTCGGAGGTGCTTTGGCTGGACGCGGCCCAGGGATGTAGACTGCGACCGGGCTCACGTCGCGCCTTGTTCCGTAAATAGACGCGAGGTCCCGCCCTGTCAACAGTTTAGAACTATTCCAAACTATTTTTTAAGCGGTTATTTATTGAGATGGATCAGGGCTCGATGTCTTGGACGCGGACGACCACGTCCACGCGGGCAATTCTGGTGCCCCCGGGCGGCTCGGGCAGCTCGGCGACGTGCAGCTGATCCTTTGGAATGTCCTGCAAGTCTCCGGTGGATTCGAAGTAGAAGTGGTGATGATCGTCCACATTGGTATCGAAGTATGAGCGGCCGGGCTCCACCACGACCTCGCGCAACAAGCCGACCTTGGTGAACTGATGGAGCGTGTTGTAAACGGTGGCGACCGACACCCTGACGTCGGCTTCCAGAGCTTCGCTATGAAGTTGTTCGGCCGTCAGATGCCGATCTTCTCGCTCGAACAGCAGCCGCGCCAACGCAAGGCGCTGTCGGGTCGGGCGCAGTCCTCCCACCTTGAGGCGCGCGATCAGCCCGCTATATGAGCGTTCTCTGGTCATAGCCGCTATATAGTCCCATACTTATCTGTTTAAAGAGTGAAAAACAACGAATTGCACGACTTCTTGGAATATTTTTAAACCGCCTTTGAGCCTCTAGCCAAGCCGTTCGGAGCGGCCCAGGACCGAGCCGTCGCCGTGGGCCGCCAATTTCCACGCCGCGCCGCAGCATGACGATTGCTTGCACGAGGCGCGCCGATGTTATATTCCGCGCGGTACGGTATCCGACGGCAAGCGCTGGGGCGCGGCCGGCTGGCAGGCTGCAGAGGTGGGGTCGTGACGGAACGAAAGAATAGCTTCACTTATCAGGAGCTTGTCGAGTGCGCTCACGGCAAGCTGTTCGGCGCCGGCAACGCCCAGTTGCCGCTGCCGCCGATGCTGATGGTCGACCGCATCGCGAAGATTTCCGCCGAGGGCGGCACCCACGGCAAGGGGGAGCTCATCGCCGAACTCGACATCAAGCCGAGCCTTTGGTTCTTCGACTGTCATTTCGAGAACGATCCGGTGATGCCGGGCTGCCTCGGCCTGGATGCGCTCTGGCAGCTGGTCGGGTTCTTCCTCGGCTGGCTGGGGGCGCCGGGGCGCGGCCGCGCGCTCGGCGTCAACGAGGTCAAGTTCTCGGGCGAGGTGCTGCCGACCGCCAGGAAGGTCGTCTATCACCTGAACCTCAAGCGAGTGATCATGCGCAAATTGGTCTTGGGTGTCGCCGACGGCATCATGAAGGTAGACGGCGAGACCGTTTACGAGGCCAAGGATCTGAAAGTCGGCCTGTTCACGGCCTCAGAGGCGGCTTAAGGTCCGGGTATGAGACGGGTCGTCGTCACGGGCCTGGGGATCATCTCCAGCATCGGCAACAATCGGGATGAAGTCGTCCAATCCCTCAAGGATGGCCGATCCGGCATCGAGTATTGCGCCGAGTACGAGGAGCTGGGCTTCCGCTCGCACGTCCACGGCTCGATCAAACTGACCATCGAGGACGTGCTCGACCGCAAGCTTCGCCGTTTCATGGGCGACGGCGCGGCCTACAACTATCTCGCCATGGGCGACGCCATCGAGGATTCGGGACTGACGGAGCAAGAGGTCTCGAACGAGCGCACCGGCATCATTATGGGCTCCGGGGGCTCGTCGACCCAGAACATGCTGCGATCCTTCGACACGCTGCGGGAAAAGGGCGCGCGACGGGTGGGGCCCTTCATGGTGCCGCGGACCATGTCGAACACCAACACCGCGACCCTCGCCGTGCCTTACAAGATCAAGGGCATGAACTACACCATCACCTCGGCCTGCGCGACCAGCGCCCATTGCATCGGCCATGGCGCCGAACTCATTCAATGGGACAAGCAGGACATTGTCTTCGCCGGCGGCGGCGAAGAGCTGCATTGGACCATCACCGTGCTGTTCGATGCCATGCCCGCCCTGTCGTCGAACTACAACGACCGACCTGCCTCGGCCTCGCGGGCCTTCGATACGGGACGCGACGGTTTCATAATCTCCGGCGGCGGCGGTGTGGTGGTGCTCGAAGAGCTGGAACACGCGAGGGCCCGCGGCGCCAAGATCTATGCCGAGCTGGTCGGCTACGGGGCCACCTCGGACGGCTACGACATGGTTCAGCCCTCCGGCGACGGCGCGATCAGGTGCATGCGCATGGCGCTGCAAGGGATCGGCAACACGCCGGTCGACTATGTGAACACCCACGGCACCAGCACCCCGATCGGCGACGCCATCGAGCTAAAAGGCATCAAGGAGGTCTTCGGGACCTCGATGCCGCGAATTAATTCGACCAAGTCGCTCACCGGCCACGCCTTGGGCGCGGCGGGAGCCAATGAAGCCATCTATTCCATATTGATGATGGAGAACAACTTCGTCTGCGCCTCGGCCAACATCGAGGATCTGGATCCCGAGGCCGAAGGCATGCCCATCGTCCGCGAATGCGAGCACGATGTTCATCTCAACTGTGTGATGTCCAACTCCTTCGGATTCGGCGGCACCAACGCCACACTCGCGTTCAAGCGTTACGAGGCATAACCCAGGCTCCAGAAGGCGGAAACCTGAATGGAAAAACCCAGCCTGCAGGGCGTGCCAGAGCCGAATGGCGACCCGGACGCTCGGCGCAGCGAGGCCGCCGCGCCTCTGATGGCGGGCAAGCGCGGCTTGGTGATGGGGGTGGCCAACGACCGCTCGATCGCTTGGGGAATCGCCAAGGCGCTGCATGCTCAAGGCGCGGAACTCGCATTTTCCTATCAGGGCGAAGCCTTCGAAAAGCGGGTGATGCCGCTCGCCAAATCCCTTGGCGCCGAGTTCATGCGGCCCTGCGATGCGGACAAACCGGCCGACCTCGACTCCCTTTTCGAAGGCCTGAGCGACCACTGGGACAGCCTCGATTTCGTGGTCCACGCCATCGCCTTTTCCGACAAAGACGAGCTCAAGGGCCGATATATCGATACCACCCGCGAGAACTTCGCCCAGACGCTTGCGATTTCCTGCTATTCCTTCACCGCGATCGCGCGCCAGGCGGCGGCGCTGATGTCGAACGGCGGGTCGCTGCTCACGCTGACCTACCTCGGAGCGGAGCGAGTCACGCCCAACTACAACGTGATGGGCGTCGCCAAGGCGGCGCTGGAAGCCAGCGTGCGCTACCTTGCCGCCGACCTGGGATCCCAGGGTATCCGGGTCAATGCCATCTCCGCCGGCCCCATGCGCACCCTGGCCGGATCGGCCATCGCGGACGCTCGCTTCGTGTTCCGTTGGAGCCAACAGCACGCGCCGCTCAGGCGCAATGTCGAGCTTGAAGAAGTGGGCAACGCCGGGTTTTACCTGCTGTCGGACCTTTCGGCCGGGGTCACCGGCATCGTGCATCACGTGGATGCGGGCTATAATCTGGTCGGCATCCCCTCGCCCAGCCAAATCGACAGCAGCGACCTGCCATAGCCCGCCTTATTTCCCCCAGAGGGAGCGGCAGCGATGAGTGATTCCCGTCTCGAGATCCATGCCGGCGACATCACCAAGATCGAGGTCGGCGCCATCGTCAATGCCGCCAACGAACGCCTTGCGCCCGGCGGCGGCGTCTGCGGCGCAATCCATCGGGCCGCCGGCCCGGAGCTGGCGCGCGAATGCGCGGCGATCGGCCATTGCCCGACCGGCGAGGCCCGGATCACCGGCGGCTACGCGCTGCCGGCCAAGCACGTGGTCCATGCCGTCGGTCCGGTCTGGCGCGGCGGCGCGGAGGGCGAGGCCGAACAGCTCGCCGGCTGTTACCGCATGAGCCTTGAGCTGGCCAAGGCGGCCGGGCTCGCCAGCATCGCCTTTCCGGCCATCTCCACCGGCATCTTCGGCTACCCGGTCGACCGGGCGACTGGAGTCGCCGTCGACACGGTCGGCGCGTGGCTCAAGGAAAACGACGGCCTGGAGCGGGTGATCTTCTGTGTCTTCGGCGAGGAGGTGGCGCAGGCCTACCGTCGTGCGTTGGGGCGCTAATCCGCCGCCCGATCTTGGCGACCTTCCTATAGCAGCGTCGATTCGGTGATGGCGTCGTAGGCGGCCAACGCCGCGACGGTGACCAGATCGTTGACCGTGGCGCCCAGCGGCACGATCTGAGCCGGCTTCGACATGCCTATCAGGAGCGGCCCGATCACGTGGCCGCCGCCCAGCTTTTGTAAGAGCTTGGCCGAGATGTTGGCGGTATGCAGCGCCGGCATGATCAGCACATTGGCGGGGCCGGACAGGCGGCAGAACGGATAGAGCTCGCGCATCAAGTCGCCGTCGAGGGCCACGTTGGCCTGCATTTCGCCGTCGTATTCGAAGTCCAACACCCGCGAATCCAGCACCGCCACCGCATCGCGAATGCGCTTCGCCGTTGAGCGCAAGGGATTTCCGAAGTTGGAATAGCTGAGAAGCGCCACCCGGGGCTCGTGACCCATGGCGCGCGCCTGGGCGGCACTCTGGATCGCGATGTCGGCGAGTTGCTCCGGGTCCGGCAGTTCGTGGACCGTGGTGTCGGCGAGAAATACCGTGCGCCCGCGCGTCACGATCACCGAGAGGCCGAAAACCCTGTGACCCTCCTTCGGATCCAAGGCGCGCAGGATGTCCTCGAAGGCGACGATGAAACTGCGGGTCAGTCCCGTGACCATGGCGTCCGCGTCGCCTCGGGCCACCATGCAGGCGGCAAAGACATTGCGGTTCTGGTTCACCATGCGCTGGCAGTCGCGATAGAGGTGCCCCTTCCGCTGCAGCCGCTTGAAGAGATAGTCGGTGTAGGCGGCGTTGTGGTCGGACAGGCGGGCGTTGTGCACCTCGAGCGAATCGTTCTCCAGGCCCATGGCGTCCAAGGTTTTGCGGATACGGTCCTCGCGCCCGACCAGCAGCGGCGTGCCGTAGCCGGCGCCGCGGAAGGCGATCGCCGCGCGGACGGATTTTTCCTCCTCGCCTTCCGCGAAGACGATGCGCCGGGGCTTGGCCCGGACTTCCTCGAACAGGCTCTGCAGGCTCGCGGCGGTGGGATCCAGCCGCGCCGTCAGTTCCTGCTCGTAGGCCTCCATGTCTTCGATCGGGCGCCGGGCGACGCCGCTTTGCATGGCCGCCTCGGCCACCGCCTTCGGCACCGCCACGATCAGGCGCGGATCGAAGGGCGCCGGGATGATGTATTCGGGCCCGTAGCGCATCCGCTGGCCGGCATAGGCCCGGGACACCTCGTCGGGCACGTCTTCGCGCGCCAGCGCCGCCAGCGCCTTGGCGGCCGCGACCTTCATCTCCATGTTGATGGTGGAGGCCCGCACGTCGAGGGCGCCGCGGAAGATATAGGGAAAGCCTAGGACGTTGTTGATCTGATTGCCGTAATCCGACCGTCCCGTGGCCATGATGGCATCCCCGCGCACCTCGGCCACCTCTTCGGGCGTGATCTCCGGATCCGGGTTCGCCATGGCGAAGATGATGGGATTGTCGGCCATGCCCGCCACCATCTTCCCGTTCGCCGCGCCCTTCGCCGAAAGGCCGAAGAAGACGTCCGCGCCGACCATGGCTTCGGTCAGGCTGCGCGCTTCGGTCGGCGCCGCGTGGGCCGATTTCCACTGGTTCATCCCCTCCTGCCGGCCCTGGTAGATCACGCCCCGGGTATCGCAGAGGACGACCCGGTCCGGCGCGAGTCCGACCGCCTTGGCCAGTTCGGCGCAGGCGATTCCCGCCGAGCCGGCGCCGTTGATCACCATGCGGGTCCGCGAGGCCTCGCGCCCGGTCAGATCCAGGGCGTTCAACAGGCCGGCGATGGCGATGATCGCGGTGCCGTGCTGGTCGTCGTGAAATACCGGGATATCGAGCAGCTCTTTGAGCTGCTGCTCGATGATGAAGCATTCCGGCGCCTTGATGTCCTCCAGATTGATGCCGCCGAACGAGGGCCCGAGAAAGCGCACGCAATTGACGAACTCGTCCACGTCCTCGGTATCGACCTCCAGGTCGAAGCCGTCGACGTCGGCAAAGCGCTTGAACAGGACCGCCTTGCCCTCCATCACGGGCTTGGCGGCGAGCGCGCCCAGATTGCCCAGGCCGAGGACCGCCGTGCCGTTGCTGACGAT
>JAUVQB010000458.1 GCA_030598385.1 Alphaproteobacteria bacterium
GCCCCGGCGCGATGGCGTTGAGGCGGATGCCGCGGCCGCCCCATTCGGCGGCGAGGCTGCGCGTCATGGCGAGCACGCCGGCCTTGGCCATGGCCGAGGGCAGCACGTAGGGCGAGCCGGTCCAGGCATAGCTGGTGACGATCGAGAGGACGGTTCCGGGCCGTGCCTCTTCGAGCCAGCGCCGGCCGCAGGCGAGCGTCATGTTGGCGGAGCCGCCCAGCACGATGCGGACCACCGCGTCGACGGCGCGCGCCGACAGGGTCTCGCTCTTGGCCAGGAAGTTCCCGGCCGCGTTGTTGACCAGTACGTCGAGCGGGCCGTCCTGCCAGATCCCGCCGACCGCCGCCTCGACCGCCTCGGCGTCGCGAATATCGCAGGCCCGCCAGGAGGCGCGGCCGGAAAAGTCCGCGTCGAACTCGGCCACAGTGTCCGCCAGCACCTCTTCGCGCCGGCCGCAGATCACCAGCTCGGCGCCGAGCTCGAGGAAGCGCCGGCCCATGGACTTGCCCAGGCCGGTGCCGCCGCCGGTGACCAGCACCTTCTTGCCGCGCAACAGATCCGCCTGGAACATCGCCCCTCCACACGAAGACGTGAACCCGCCTAGGTGTACCGCCTGGGCCGGGCCTTGGCTATGCTCCAGGGGGAAGGCACTAAACCGTGCGCGACGGCGCGCCGGTCTACCCGGAGGATGCTATGGCCAAGGTCATCGACTACTACCTCTTCATGATTTCGCCCTGGGCCTATCTGGGCGGGCCGCGCCTCGAGGAGATCGCCCGGCGCCACGGCGCGGAAATACGGGTGAAGCCGATCGACATGGCGACGGTCTACCCGGAGACCGGCGGCGTGCCGATGGCCAAGCGGGCGCCGGCGCGGCTCAGCTACCGGCTGGCCGAGCTCAAGCGCTGGCGCGACCATCTGGGCATGCCCCTCGCCATCAAGCCCGCCCACTTCCCGGTTCCCCACGAGACCGCCTCGCGCATGGTCGTCGCGGCCGGCGATATCGGCGGCAACCCCTTCGCCCTGGCCCAGGCAATCCTGACGGCCGCCTGGGCCGAGGAGCGGGACGTTTCCGATGCCGGGACCCTGCAGGTCATCGCCGAGGCGACCGGCCACGACGCCGGCGCCCTGCTCGCCGCGGCCGAGCAGCCGGGAACGGCGGAGGCCTATGCCGCGCTCAGCCAGGAAGCCATCGGCCGCGAGGTCTTCGGCTCGCCCGCCTACGTCTACCGGGATGAGGTCTTGTGGGGGCAGGATAGGCTCGATTTCCTCGACCAGGCGCTCGCCGCGGACTAGGCGTTCCTCACGACGAATGTGGCCGCTTTCGGTCTTGGTGAACTCGGACCGGCAAGGCTCGGGGTGGGCGGCGCTGGCCGGTCTTTCCGTGCCGCGGTGGCGCGCCATGAGGGGGGCTTTCCATGAACGGGCTTCTTGATTTGGGCCCGCTGAAGGAGCTGGCCCCGGCCTTCGCGGGCAACATGTAGGAGGCCGAAGAGATCGCCGGGTCACCGACTGGGAGGTCATCCGCAACTTCGAGCGCGTGTGAGCGCGCCGGGGTGCTCATTCGACCGACAGGCCGAAACACGACCAAGGCGCGGGGCAACGCCTCCACCATGCATATCCGCTTTCAGGGGCAAACCCGACTCTTTGGACGGTGGCCTGTTTGGTCTCAAACTAGCCGAATGCGGTCATGACAGCATCTCGGTTCAAGTATCCGAATAGATCCGCAAAACTGTTAGCTCTTCTGTCTCCCGGCTAGGGGTGTCTCGTGAGCGAAGAGGGTGTGGAGCGCCGGCTGACCAAATCCTCACTGCCAACGTTGTCGGTTATCCACAGATCCGGC
>JAUVQB010000388.1 GCA_030598385.1 Alphaproteobacteria bacterium
CTCACGCGGCGCGCTTCAGGCCGAACTCCGCCCAGATTTCGCTGAGGGCGGCGATGAGGCGGTCCATGTCTTCATCGCTGTGCAGCGGCGAGGGCGTGAGGCGCAGGCGCTCGGTGCCGCGCGCCACCGTGGGATAGTTGATCGGTTGCACGTAGATCCCGTGGCGCGCCATCAGGGCGTCGGTCACCCGCTTGCACAAGACCGGGTCGCCCACCAGGACCGGCACGATGTGGCTCTCCGAGGCCATCACCGGCAGGCCCGCCTCGCCGAGCCGCCGCTTCAGGGTGGCGGCGCGCTCCTGATGACGCGTCCGTTCTTCTTGGCTCGCCTTCAGGTGCCGTACGCTCGTGAGCGCCCCCGCCGCGATCGCCGGCGGCAGCGCCGTCGTGAAGATGAAGCCCGAGGCGAAGCTGCGCACGAAGTCGACCAGCGCCTGCGAGGCCGCGATATAGCCGCCCAGGACCCCGAAGGCCTTGCCCAGCGTCCCCTCGATCACCGTCACCCGGTCCATCACCCCCTCGCGCTCGGCGATGCCGCCGCCGCGCGCGCCGTAGAGCCCGACTGCGTGCACCTCGTCGAGGTAGGTCATGGCGCCATGGGCCTCGGCCACCTCGCACAGCTCGGCGATCGGCGCGATGTCGCCGTCCATGGAATAGACTGATTCGAAAGCCACCAGCTTGGCCCGGCCCGGGTCCGCCGCCTCGAGCAGCCGCGCCAGGTCCTCCGGGTCGTTGTGCTTGAAGATCCGCTTGTCCGCCCGGCTGTGGCGGATGCCCTCGATCATCGAGGCGTGATTTTCGGCATCGGACAGCACCAGGCAGTCCGGCAGCCGCGCGGCCAAGGTGCCGAGCGCCGCCCAGTTCGATACGTAGCCCGAGGTGAACAACAGCGCCGCCGGCTTGCCATGCAGGTCCGCCAGCTCGCGCTCCAGCAGCACGTGGGTGTGGTTGGTGCCGGAGATGTTGCGCGTGCCCCCGGCGCCCGCCCCCGAGCGCTCCAAGGCCTCGTGCATGGCCGCCACCACGTCCGGGTGCTGGCCCATGCCGAGATAGTCGTTGGAGCACCAGACCGTAACCTCGGAGCCACCCACCTCGCCGTAGTTGCGCGCCTGGGGAAACGATCCCGCCTTGCGCTCCAGATCGGCGAACACCCGGTAGCGCCCCTCGCGCCGCAAACCCGCGATCTCGCCCGCGAAAAAGCCCTCGTAATCCATCGGCCCCACGCTCCCTCTCTTCGCGATGACCACCTGCGCTAACCTCGGGTCCCCAACGAAGCGCCCGATTGTGACGACTATCGGCGGCCCCGTCCAGCCGAAGCACGGCACTGTGACCACCCGGCCTATCTTAATATATCAATCAAGGAAAATCATGGGAGTATTTGAAATATATCTCTTATTTACACAATGTTCAGTTCCCTCAGGGGGCGGCCTTCGATCAGGCGCGCGTAGCCCAGGGCGTCGAGATCGAGGCTCTGGGTGGCGCCGTGGAGGATCCCTTCGGCCACCGCGCGGCCGGCGGCCGGGGCCTGCTGGATGCCGTGCCCGGAAAAGCCGTTGCAAAAATGGAAGTTGGCGATCTCCGGGTGCGGGCCGATCACGGCGTTCTGGTCGAAGCCGTTATAGTCGTAGTGGCCGGCCCAGGAGCCGGTCAGCTTGATCGCCTCGAAGGCCGGCACCCGGGCCGCCAGCGCCGGCCAGATCACCCGTTCGAAAGGTTCGTAGTCTTCGTCGAGGTCATTGCTCACCGGATCGTCCTCCGGCGGCGGCGAGTGGATTGCGATGTAGTGTGCGCCCTCGGGCCGGAAGGTCACGCCGGTGGTGTCGATGGTGAGCGGCACGGGGGGCAAGGCCTCGCGACAGTCGAAGACGTAGCTCATGCGCTTGCGCGGGCTGACCGGCAGGACGATACCGGCCAGCGCGGCCACCCGGCCGGCCTGGGGCCCGGCGGCGTTCACCAGATGGCCGCAGCTCACGGTCGCGCCGCCGGCGAGCGAGACCGATCGGATGGCGCCGCCGTCGCGGTCGATCCCGATCACCTCGTCCGTGCGGTAGTGGGCGCCTTGGGCCTGGGCCTTGCGGCGGAAGCCGTGCAGTACGGCGCTGGGGTCGAGCCAGCCTTCGCCGCTCTCGCCGAAGCCGCCGCCGGCGAGGCCGTGGAGCGACAGCCAGGGAAACCGCTCCGCCAGCTCGGCGCGGCCGAGCAGGGCGATGTCCGCGCCGAGCTCCCGTTGCAGCGCCCGGTTGGCCTCCAGCATCGGCAGGCCGGCGGGGCTCGCCAGGAACAGATAGCCGTGCTCCTTGAAGGCCAGGTCCGGGCCCTCGCCGTCGACC
>JAUVQB010000204.1 GCA_030598385.1 Alphaproteobacteria bacterium
CCCCTCGGAGAGGCGCTTGGCCATGGCATTGGCCTGGGCGGCCAGGCGCAGCCAGAGGCCGTCGGCCAGGTAGGTTTCGAGCTGGGCGGAGACGAAGCGCAGCTTGGAGAGCAGGTGGCCGCCGCGCAGCCGCCGGAAGGCGAGGCTCTCCGCGAGCTCGGGGCGAAACACCAGAATCGCGTCGGCCATCAGGGCGCCGTTCTTGGTGGCGCCGAAGGAGAGCAGGTCGACGCCCGCCTTCCAGGTCGCCTCGGCCGGGCTGCAGCCGAGGGCGACCAGGGCGTTGGCGAAGCGCGCGCCGTCCATGTGGACGCCCATGCCCGCCGCCCGGGCGGTCTCCGCGAGGGCGGCCACCTCGCCGGTGCCGTAGACGGTGCCGGCTTCGGTGATCTGGGTCAGGCTGAGGGCGGCCGGTATGCCGAGGCCCGGATCCGGATGGTAGCGCAAGGCTTGGCTCAGGGTCTCGGGTGCCAGCTTGCCGTGATCGCCGGGCAGGGGCATCAGCGTGGCGCCGCCGGTGAAGGCCCCGACGGCGCCGCACTCGCTGACCTGGATGTGGGCCTCCTCGTGGCAAAAGATCGTGCCAAGGGGCGATGCCAGTAGCGAGAGCGAGAGCGCGTTGGCGGCGGTTCCCGTGACCACCGGAAAGGCCCGGCAAGGGATCTCGAAGACTTCCTGCAGCCGCTTTTCGACCCGCGCCGTCCAGTCGTCCTCGCCATAGGCGCCGGCCGTGCCCTCGTTCGCTCGCGCGAGGGCCGCGAGGATCTCGGGCGCGGCGCCGGAAATGTTGTCGGAACGAAAGTCCAGGCTGCCCCCCTCACCTCTCCGAAACGGCCGTTACCCGGCCGGTGACGCGGCCGCTCTCCAGGTCGACTAGGACCACCTGCTGGCAGCCCCGATCGGCCAATCCGTCCAGGCGGAGCACCAGGTAGGGCGCCACGATACGGCTGTCGGCGATGACGCAGCCTTCTGGAACCGGTACGACCACCTCGCCCAAGGGTTCGCCGGCGCCGCCAAGCTTGCCGACTCCCTCGGCCAGGCCATAGAACAGGAGCGTCAGACCGGCAACAATCAGAAGCCCCATCCCGATGACCGTGAATTTGAGCGCCTGCATACCGATTTGCTCCCCCCAGGGCCCGTCCCCGGGACCCGCGCCGCCCTCCGCGCCGCCCTCCGCGGCGACCTCTGCAGCGAACGGGCGATCATGACCGAAGCGGCCACGGAACGCCACCAGGTAACCGCATCCGAAGAGGACGCCGGCGCGCGGCTCGACGTGGTGCTGAGCCGGCGGCTCCCCGGCCTCTCGCGCTCGCGCCTGAAGACCTTGATCGAAGGCGGCCACGTGAGCAGCGGCGCGGCGGCGGTCACGGCGCCGTCCCATCGGGTGAAGGCCGGCGAGGCCTTCCTGGTCACGGTTCCGCCCGCCGCACCCGCCATACCCATCGGGCAAGCCATCGATCTCGATATCGTCTACGAAGACGCCGATCTGATCGTCATCGACAAGCCCGCCGGCCTGGTGGTGCACCCGGCGCCGGGGAATCCGGACCGCACGCTGGTGAACGCCCTGATCGCCCACTGCGGCGATAGCCTGACGGGCGTCGGCGGCGTGCGCCGGCCTGGCATCGTGCATCGCTTGGACAAAGACACCAGTGGCCTCATGGTGACCGCCAAGACCCAGGCGGCCCATGGCGCACTGGTCGCCCAGTTCACGGCGCGCAGCATCGGTCGGAGCTACGCGGCGCTGGTCTGGGGCGTCCCCGTCCCGGCGGCGGGCGAGATCAGCGGCAATATCGGTCGCAGCCCACGCAACCGCAAGAAGATGGCGGTCCTTGCGCGGGGCGGCCGCCCGGCGCTCACCCGTTTCCGGTTGCGCGAGGCGCTGGCCGGCGGGCGTGCCAGCCTCGTCGAATGCCGCCTCTTGACCGGACGCACCCACCAGATCCGCGTCCACCTGAGCGACCGAGGCCACCCGGTGATCGGCGATCCGCTTTATGGCCGGACCCCCGCGCGTCGCCTGGCCGGCCTCCCCGAGCCGGCCCGCGCCTTGATCGGAGGCCTTGGGCGCCAGGCCTTACACGCGGAAGTTCTAGCATTCACCCATCCGACAACCGGAGAGCGCGTCAAATTTTCGTCACAGTTACCTGAGAAAATAATGAGGTTGAAAAGTTGTTTAGAAAGATTATAAAATATTCTTGTAATCTGGATCGTATTGGTCCAGTATGGATTTGTGACCGCATGGGAATTGGGTCGGCACACTAGGCCTGTTGAGACTTAATCAGGGTCTCACGGCAACGAATAGCCGCATTTCTTCGTATATCTATTGCAGGCTTCTGTCTGTCGAGGCGGCAAGGTTCCGTGCAAAGGTTTTGGTAACAGCCTGATCTGCAGCGGATGAAGACGAGGGTTTGAATGGCAAGATCCAATCTTTCGATTATCGGTTCCGAGGGCAACCTGTCGCGGTATCTTCAGGAAATCCGCAAGTTTCCGATGCTGGAGCAGGATGAGGAATTCATGCTGGCCAAGAGCTGGCAAGAGCATGAGGATTCCGAGTCGGCTCATAAGCTGGTGACCAGCCATTTGCGTCTGGTAGCCAAGATCGCCATGGGCTATCGCGGTTACGGGCTGCCGGTCTCGGAGCTGATCTCCGAAGGCAACGTCGGCATGATGCAGGCGGTGAAGCGGTTCGACCCCGACCGCGGATTCCGTCTCGCGACCTACGCCATGTGGTGGATCCGCGCGGCGATCCAGGAATACATCCTGCACTCCTGGTCGCTGGTCAAGATGGGCACGACGGCGGCCCAGAAAAAGCTGTTCTTCAATCTGCGCAAGCTGAAGGGCCAGATACGCGCCATCGAGGAAGGCGATATGGCGCCGGAGCAAGTCACCTATATCGCGGACACCCTTGGGGTGCCGGAAAACGACGTGGTGCAGATGAACCGCCGCCTGGCGGCACCCGACCACTCGCTGAACGCGCCGCTCAGGATCGACGGCGACGGTGAATGGCAGGACTGGCTGGTCGACGAGGGCGAGAGTCAGGAAAATCTGCTGGCGGAAAGCGAGGAGCTGGGCAAACGCCGGGCCCTGCTGGTTAGCGCGATGGAGAACCTCAACGAGCGCGAACGCCACATACTGGAGGAACGCCGCCTGAAAGAGGACCCGACGACCCTGGAGGAGTTGAGCCAGGAATACGGCATCAGCCGCGAGCGGGTCCGTCAGATCGAGGTGCGGGCCTTCGAGAAGCTGCAGAAGGCGATCCGCAACGCCGCCATCGAGGAGCGCCTGGCCGGCGAGTGATCGCGGCGGCGCCCCTTCTCACCTCTAGCGAGCGATGACTGGACGGCCCGTTAGGCCGCCATCAGCAGGGTCGCGCCGACGAGAGCGATCACCACGGTGAGGCCGGCGACGACCGACCGGAGCCGGGTACCGCTATGGGACGGCTTGGTGACCCAGGTGCTGCGCTCTCTGTGGTCGACTCTGGCGGCCAGGGTCACGGCTTCGATGAAAACGCCGGGGCGGCTGGCGGAAAAGAGGCTGGTTTGGGTCGTCATCTCGAGGTCTCCTTGGCTTGTCGCTTGAGCGTCCAGGACGCTGATTGCCGTATCTCGTTGGAAACCTTTTTAACCCGCGGCCGTGAGACTGCCGCTTGCGGGGCGTGAATGGAGCGTTAAAAGAGCGGGAATTCGGTCGTTCCAGCGTGAAAACCGGAAAATTAAGTGCCCGAGGTGCCGGAAAAGGCTGCCGGGTTATACCAAGTCTTGATGATACTGACTCATAGGGACGTCTTTTCAGATCTTTCGGACCGCGTCGCCCGACCCTTCAGTTGCCCCCGCATCGCGGCGAATCGGGCTCCTAGCCGAAAGCTCTTAAAAGACGTCCCTATGAGTCAGTATCATCAAGACTTGGTATAACCCGGCAGCCTTTTCC
>JAUVQB010000500.1 GCA_030598385.1 Alphaproteobacteria bacterium
CCGATGGACGGCGCAACTGGTCGTTCGCCAATGGGTCGGTGGCGGCGGATGGCTCGATCGGCTCCGGAGCCTCGGATCTCGACATTCGCTTCGATGACGTTTCGATCGAAAAGGGCACCTTGATCTACCGCGACGCGGCGGGCGGACGCGACGAGCGGATCGACGACCTCAACCTGCGGATCGTGGCGGAGTCCCTCAGCGGTCCTTTTGCAGCCAAAGGCAGCTTGCGGGCCTACGGTATCGAGGGCGCGTTCGAGGGGACCCTGGGGCGCTTGGTCGAAGAGGGCGCCACGCCCTTCAACGTGGTTGTGAAGCCGGCCAACGAAACGGCGCGATTGCAGTTGTCGGGGGCGATTTCGACCCACCCGGGCAGCGTCGCGGTGCACGGCCGCCTGAAGGGCGAAGGCGAAAACCTGGCCCGGCTGATCGACAGCTTGACCGGCGGCGCCGGACGTTGGCCGGCCGCCCTTGCGCAGGACGTCGCGATCCAGGGCGAGGTTTCGGTGGACCAGCGCGTCGCCACGATCTCGGATCTGAGTCTCGAGCTCGGCGGGTTCCGTTTCGTCGGCGATATGACCAGCCTGCTTCATCCGCCGTTCGATGCCCGGCTCACGCTCACGGCCGCGCAGCTCGACCTCGACCATCTTTTGGAGGCACGGCAAACCGAGGCCGGTACGGACGGCGAGACGCCCGCCACGCCGTCCAGCGCCCAGGAGCCACGGCAAGCCTGGGTCTTGCCGGCGGACGCCAGCGGCCGGCTCGAACTCTCGGTCGAGGCCCTGATCTACCGTGGCCAGCTGATCCGGCAGCTGCGCGTCGATGCGGCCCTAAGCGATGGTGAATTGCGGCTCGAACGGGCGGCGGCGCTGCTCCCCGGCAGCTCGGACATCAGCTTGACCGGCAGCGTCAGGGAGGCCGACGGCGAGGCCCAGTTCGAGGGCCACGTGGAGGCGGCGTCCGACAATCTACGTGGGCTGCTGCAGTGGGCCGGCGCCGACGTCAGCGCGGTTCCGACCGACCGGCTGCGGCGGATGAGTCTGTCCGGTCGTGTGACCGGTTCGCCAAAGCAGATCGCGATCAGCGATTTCGATCTGCGTATGGACCTGAGCCGGCTATCGGGCGGCTTGGTCATCGCCCCACGCAAGCGGCCGGGCTTCGGCGTCGGTTTGGCGCTTGATTCCATCAATCTCGACGCTTATTTGCCGAGCGCGGCAGCCGGCGACGCAGAGGCGGCGGACTCCGGGCAGCAACAGACCGAAGAGGAGGCGGCGGCCGAGGAGGAGGAGTCTCCCGGGCCTGGTTTTGCGGTGCTCGACCGGTTCGACGCCAACTTCAATCTGCGCGCGGGGTCGGTCACGCTCCACGGTGCGACGGCCAAGGACCTGCAAATCGACGCAACGCTGCAGCGCGGTGTCTTGGAATTTCGCACCGCCCGGATCGGCAATCTGGCCGGCGGCGAGATCAACTACCTTGGCCGCGTCGACAAGATAGGCACCGAGCCCTCGCTCGATGGAAGCCTCCAGCTTTCCGTCAGCGAGCCGGTTCGCCTGGCGCCGCTGTTCGGCCTCGATCCCG
>JAUVQB010000472.1 GCA_030598385.1 Alphaproteobacteria bacterium
CTCAAGAACTACTGGGCGGCCGTCGGCGTCATGGCCGGTTTCTGCCAGGGCGGCGGCGTCGGCCTCTGCCTCGCCGAATGGATGATCGAGGGCGAGCCCGCGATCGACGTCTGGGGCATGGACGTGGCGCGCTTCGGCGAATTCGCCACCCCCGACTACGGCACCGTCAAGGCCGCCGAGAACTATTCCCGGCGCTTCATCCTCACCTACCCGAACGAGGAGCTGCCGGCGGCCCGCAGGCGGAAGACCACGGCGATCTACGACCGACTCGTCGCCAAGGGCGCGGTGATGGGCGCTACCTTCGGCCTGGAGCACGCGCTGTGGTTCGCCGAGAGCCCGGAGGCGGCCGAAGAGACGCCGACCTTCCGGCGCTCCAACGCCTTTCCCTACGTGGCCGAGGAATGCCGGGCGGTGCGCGAAGGCGTCGGCGCGATCGAGATCGCCAACTTCGCCAAGCACGAGATCACCGGGCCCGGCGCCGAGGCCTTCCTCGACCGCCTGGCGGCGAACCGCTTGCCCAAGCAGGGCCGCCTCGCCCTCACGCCCCTGCTGACGCCCAAGGGCCGGCTTTACGGCGACCTGACCGTGGCCCGGCTCGGCGACGAGAGCTTCGCCATCTTCGGCTCGGGCGCGGCCCAGGAGATGCACCGCCGCTGGTTCGAGCGGCACCTGCCGGAGAGCGGCGTCGCCTACCGCAACCGCTCGGACGAACTGCACGGCATTTCGATCGCCGGCCCGCACTCGCGCGACCTGCTAGCGCGCCTCACCCGCGACGACGTCTCCGCCGAGGCCTTCCGGTTCCTCGACATCCGCCGCACGGCCGTCGCCGGGGTTCCCTCACTCCTGGCGCGGGTCTCGTTCACCGGCGAGCTCGGCTACGAGATCTACTGCGCGCCGCAGTATCAATTCGCGCTCTACCAGGCGATCGAGCGCAAGGGTGCCGACCTGGGCCTGAAGTGGTTCGGGGCGCGGGCGCTCATGTCCCTGCGGCTGGAAAAGAACTGGGGCGTTTGGACGCTCGATTTCCGGCCCGACTTCACCGCCGCGGAGTCCGGCCTCGACGCCTTTATTCGCTTCGACAAGAACACACCCTTCATCGGGCGCGAGGCGGCCTCGGCGGAACGCGAACGCGGACCGGAGAAGCGTCTGGTGACCCTGCTGGTCGAGGCCGACGGTGTGGACGTCAACCGCGACGAGCCCTTGTTCCACAACGGCGAATGCGTCGGCTACGTCACCTCCGGCGGCTATGCCCACTACACCGGTCACAGCGTCGCTCTGGGTTATGTGCCCAGCGAGCTCGCCTCGGACGACACCGCCTTCGAGGTGGAGATCCTCGGCGAGCGGCGGCCGGCCAAGATCCAACCGCGGCCGCTTTACGACCCCGATGGCGAGCGCATGCGAAGCTGAGTTTCACTCCGAGGTCAGTCGGAAGGCCTGGACCTCTTCGCTGCGGCCCTTGACGCTGTAGCTGCCGACCGGCTCGACGGTCAGAGTCCCGCCGACCGCCGTCGCCACCGCCCCGCTCACCAGGATGGTCGCCGCCTCGTCCCGGTCGAAGTTCCGGCCGAGGGCCTCCAAGCGCTGGCAGGTATTCACCGTATCGCCGACGATTGTGTAGTTGATCCGGCCCGGGGCACCGATGTTGCCGACCACCACGGGCCCGCTGTGGATGCCGATGCGGATGCGCGCGGCCGGCCGGCCGTCGGCCTGTCGCTCGGCAATGTCCGCCGCCATGGCCTCGGCGATGGCGAGGCCGGCGCGGC
>JAUVQB010000407.1 GCA_030598385.1 Alphaproteobacteria bacterium
ACCTGCGCGATTCCGGCAACCTCGCGGGTCGATCATATGCGCGAGAACATGGGGGCGGCATTGGGCCGTTTGCCCGATCCCGACCTGCGCGAGCGCATGATCCGTTACGTCGAGAGCCTGTGACCGACCTGTCGGCCCGGCAGGCGCCGAGTGCCGGGCCGGAGGTCTGCTTGCCTAGCCCTTCACGGCCTGGCGGATCGGCGTGACCTCGGTGCCGTCCTGGATCCGCCGGACCGTCGTTTGCGCCGCGGTGAGGACCTCGCGCATCTCGCCCTTCAGCGCGTCGTCCATCGGCCGCAGGGGCGCACGCACGGCGCCACCGGGCAGGTCCTGCAGCTCGCAGCCGTACTTGACGCACTGGGCGAACTTGCCGCCGCGCTCGAGCACCGTCATGACCGGCATCAAGGCCATCATAATGGCGCGGCCTTTATCGAAGTCCTTGTCCACCACGCAGGCCTGGTAGAGCGCCAGCGTTTCCGCCGCCAGGCAGTTGGTCGCCGCGCAAACCCAGCTCTCGGCCCCCCAGGCGAAGAACTCGAGGGCCTGGTCGTCGGCGCCGCAGCTCAACTGAAGCCGCGGGAACTCCCGGGCGATCAGGTGGATCCGGTCGACGTCGCCGCTCGATTCCTTGATCGCCTGGATGTTGGCGTTCCGGGTCGCCTGGCGGAGAAATTCTTCGCCCATGTGGGCCCCGGTGCGGCCCGGATAGTTGTACAGCATGATCGGCAGGCCGGCGGCCCGGTCGACCTCGAAACAGTGGTCGACCAGTTCCTCCTCGCTCGGCTGGGAATAGGGCGGCGAGGCGACGAGCAAGGCGTTGGCACCCCGCTCGCGGGCGGCCGTCGCGTAGGCGCAGCAGTCTTCGGTGCGAAAGTCGTTGACGCCGGCGAGCCACGGCACCCGGCCGCCGATCAGCTCGTGGGCCTTCTCGAACTGAGCGATGCGCTCCTCGCGGGCGAGCGCGTAGACCTCGCCGGTGGTGCCACCGATGACCAGCCCATGGACGCCCGCCGCGATGAGGTGCTCGATCATGCGGGCCCAGCCGTCCTGATCGATGCTGCCGTCGCCGCGGAACGGCGTGATTACCGGGGTATAGATTCCTTGGAAGCGCATCTCACTCTCTCTTCCCGAGCGCTTTGTCCCGAGCCCCGCCCTTTTCAGCCACATCCCGCGGCCGAAATCGGCGTCGATACGCCTAGGACAGTGATTGGAACTCTGCTCGCGATTTAGGGTCGAAATCACGTAGACAAACTGTATACTGACATAGGTGCGGTTTGCATTCAAGGGATGGCTTCGATCTCCCTGTCTCGCTGGCCGGTTGGCCAGGACGACCGCACGACCGGCCTTTGCGAGAGGGTCCGATGCGAGAGGGAGCAAGCGAAGGGACACGCGGCCCATGACGGTCAAGAAGACTAGCTCTACGTCGAAGGGCGCCAAGCCGGACGGCCGTGGGCAAGGCGCGGTGCGGGTCTATGAGGCCCTGCGCCAGGACATTTTGAGCCTCGACATTCCGCCGGGCGAGCTGCTCGACGAGGTGCAGATCGGCCGTCGCTTTCATCTGTCGCGCTCGCCGGTGCGCGAGGCGCTCATCCGCCTGGCCAGCGAAGGCCTGGTCAAGACTCTTCCGAACAAGAGCACCATGGTGGCGCCGCTGAACCTGGAGGAGTTTCCGGCCTACATCGATTCGCTGGATCTGGTGCAGCGGGCGACGACCCGCCTGGCGGCCCAGTTGCGCAGCGCCGGCGATCTGGCCGAGATCAACGCTCGCCAGGCGGCCTTCGAAGCGGCCTTGGAGGCGCGCGACGTGCTGGCGATGATCGAATCGAACCGGGAGTTCCACCTGGCCATCAGCCAAGCCGCCCAGAACCGATATCTGCACCAGTTTCATGCCCGGCTACTCGACGAGGGGCGACGTTTCCTGCGCCTCTACTTCCGCTCCTTCGACGACAGCCTGCCGCCGGAGTTCCGCGACGAGCACGCGCAGATGATCGAGGCGATCGAGCGCCAGGACGCCGATCTGGCCGAACGAAGGGCCCACGAGCACACGCTCCAGGTCAGCAACCGCTTCCTCGAATATCTGGCCAAGCGGCGCACCGCCGACATCGCGGTCGCGGTCTCCGCTTAAGACCAAGCCTCAGGCCGGATAGACGGC
>JAUVQB010000155.1 GCA_030598385.1 Alphaproteobacteria bacterium
CCAGGCGCGCGAGATTTGCGCCCAGCACGGCGCCTGGATCGCCGAGCGCAAACCCCGCTTCGGGCCGGAAGTCGCGGCGCGATTCGAATGGGCCGCAAGCATCGAGGAGGCCGAGGCCGCCGAGGCGCGCCGCCTGCGGGTGGATTTCACGGCCCGCATGGAAGAGCTGCTGGCTGACGGAGCAATACTCTGCCTGCCCACCGCGCCCAACATCGCACCGCGGATCGACGCCGACGGCGAGGCGCTCGCCACCCACCGCGACCGGGTGCTGAGCCTGACCTCGCCGGCCGGCCTCGCCGGGCTGCCGCAGGTCACCATGCCGCTGGCACAGCACTTGGGCTGCCCGCTCGGCCTCTCGCTGATGGCGGGACCGCGGACCGACCGCGGCTTGCTGGACTTCGCGGAAGCCTTCTGCGGCGATCTCAGCTGGCCGCCGCAGGGGGCCTAGTCGAAAAGGCCCTATTCGTCGAATTGGATGAGCGACGTGAAGGGGATGTCGAGCTTCTCGCGCCCCTCGAGGAACGTCAGCTCGATGATGCAGGCGCCGGCGCGCACGTCGGCGCCGAAGTCGCGCAGCAATTGGGTCGAGGCGTTCATGGTCCCGCCGGTCGCCAGCAGGTCGTCCAGGATGACGACGCGCTGGCCCGGCTCGAGGGCGTCGGACTGGATCTCGATGGTGTCGCTACCGTATTCCAGGTCATAGGTGTAACGGACCGTCTTGCCCGGCAGCTTGCCCTTCTTGCGGACCATCAGGAAGCCCAGGCCGAGCTTCAAGGCCAAGGGCGCCGCCACCAGGAAACCGCGCGATTCGATGCCGACCAGGACGTCGGGCTCGTGCGGCGCGACCGCCTCGGCCAGGCGCTCGACGGTGGTCTGCCAGCCCGCCGGATGTATCAGCAGGGTCGAGATGTCGTAGAACAAGATGCCCGGCTTGGGAAAGTCCGGGATGGTGCGGATGTGCTGGCTGAGGTCCATGGGCTCGCTCATTTGGTCGCGGTTGGTCCGGACTCGGGCAAACGGCGCATCCTAGCCATCCCCCGTGTCGGGTCAAACCGCAAGGTTTGTCCTAGCCGGCAGGCTTTATTGCGCCATCTTGGTTTTTGCGGCACCGCACCGAGCAGTGTATCCTGCGCGCGCCCAGGGGAGTTTGGGGGACACTTCCGCAATGAGCGAGAGCCGGATCTTTCACCGCACGCCCGGGCACGGCTATCCGCGGGCGGTCGGCGGCGACGGGCCCTATATCATCGACAGTGAGGGCCGGCGCTATCTCGACGCCTCGGGCGGTGCGGCGGTCTCCTGCCTCGGGCACAGCCATCCCGCCGTGATCCGGGCGATCAAGGACCAGCTCGACAAGATCCCTTACGCCCACACCAACTTCTTCACCACCGAGGCCTCCGAGGCGCTCGCCACCCATCTCGTGGAGCGGGCGCCAGACGGCTTGGGCCGGGTCTATTTCGTCTCCGGCGGCTCCGAGGCCAACGAGACGGCGCTGAAGCTGATCCGACAGTACTTCGTCGACAAGGGCGAGCCGGAGCGCAGCCGCTTCATCGCCCGCCGCCAGAGCTATCACGGCAACACCCTGGGGGCGCTGGCGGTCGGCGGCAACTTCCTACGCCGCGCGCCCTTCAAGCCGCTCTTGATCGAAACCAGCCACATCGCGCCCTGCTATGCCTATCGCGACCGTTCAGAAGGCGAGAGCGAGGAAGACTACGGGCGCCGGGTGGCCGACGAGCTGGAGACGGAGATCCTACGCCTCGGCCCGGAAACGGTCGCTGGCTTCGTCGCCGAAACGGTGGTCGGCGCGACCTCGGGGGCGCTCGCCCCGGTGCCGGGCTATTTCAAGCGCATCCGCGAGATCTGCGACCGCTACGGGGTCTTGCTGCTGCTCGACGAAATCATGTGCGGCATGGGCCGCACCGGCACGCTTTACGCCTGCGAACAGGAAGGCATCGCGCCCGATCTCCTGACCTGCGCCAAGGGCCTGGGCGCCGGCTATCAGCCCATCGGCGCCGTCCTGGTGGCGGAGAAGATCTATCGAACCATCGTCGAGAAGGCCGGCGCCTTCCAGCACGGCTTCACCTATATCGGCCATGCCACGGCCTGCGCCGCGGCCCTGGCGGTGCAGCGGACCATCGAAGGCGACGGCCTGCTCGCCAACGTACGGGCCCAGGGCGCGGCGCTGCGCGCGGCGCTCGGCGAGCGCTTTCTCGATCACCCCAGGGTGGGCGACATTCGCGGCCGCGGCCTTTTTATCGGCATCGAACTGGTGGCCGACCGCGCCACCAAGGCGCCGCCGGACCCGGCCCTCAAGCTGGCGCCGCGGATCAAGGCGGCGGCCATGGCGCGGGGCCTCCTTTGCTATCCGGGCGCCGGCACCATCGACGGCGCCTCGGGCGTCCACATCCTCTTGGCGCCGCCCTTCATCATCGAGGCCCGGCACAGGACGGAGATCGTCGACAAGCTCGCCGGCGCCCTGGATGATGTCCTGGGCGAGACGGCACAGGCGTGAGCGGCGTGAGCGGCCAGGACCCGCCCCTCCCGCATGGAGACCGTCCGCCGGTGATCCTGGCGGTGGCGCCTAACGGCGCCCGCAAGACCAAGGCCGACCATCCGGCCCTGCCGATCACCGCCGAGGAGATCGCGATGACGGCCGCCGCCTGCCGCGAAGCCGGCGCGGCGATGATCCACCTGCATGTGCGCGACCCCGACGGCCGCCACAGCCTGGACGTGGAGACCTACCGGGCCGCCATCGCCGCGGTCAGGGCCGCCGTCGGCCGGGACCTCATCGTGCAGGTCACCTCCGAGGCCGTCGGCATATACCGGCCCGAAGAGCAGATGCGAATGGTCCGCGAGCTCAAGCCCGAGGCGGTCAGCCTGGCGGTCCGGGAGATCGTGCCGGACGCGGCCGCGGAAAGCGCCGCCGCCGACTTCCTCGCCTGGGTCGCTGCAGAGGGGATCCTGCCGCAATACATCCTTTATTCCGACGAAGACCTCAGGCGCTTCGACGATCTGATCGCCCGCGGCATCGTCCCGGGCGAGCGGCAGGTTGTCTTGTTCGTGCTCGGCCGCTACACCAAGGGTCAAACTTCCGAGCCCAGGGAGCTCATGCCGTTTCTTGCCGCAAACAGCCGGGATCACCTCTGGTCGGTCTGTGCCTTCGGCCCGAGGGAGACGGCCTGCGCCGTCGCCGCGGCCACGCTGGGCGGCCACGCCAGGGTCGGCTTCGAGAACAACCTTTACCTGCCTGACGGCCACTTGGCCGCGGACAACGCCGCCTTGGTGGCGGCGGTGGCCGAGGGCCTCGGCGCCATCGGCAGCCGGGCCGCCAGCGCCGACGAAGCCCGTGACATGATGGGCGCGTGAGGCCGGCTTTGCGGATCCCGCTCATGCACTTCGGGCGGAGCGGCCTTTGGGCGCTCATCTTATTGGCCGCTGCCGTTGCGCGCATCGCGCCGTCCTCCGCCCAGGAGGGCTCGCCGGACCTCAGCCGTCATTTGGTTGTCGGCACCGCGCCGGTCGCCGGACATTACTATCCGACCGGCGGCGCCCTCTGCCGCCTGGTCAATGCTGAGCGCGCCGAACACGGCTTGCGCTGCCTTATCGAGGCGACGGCCGGCGCGAAGGAAAACCTGACCCGTTTGAGGGGCGGCGACCTGGCGTTCGCGCTGGTGCCGTCGGACTGGCAATATCACGCCTACCAGTCCGGCCTCGGGACCGGGGACGATGGGCCCTTTTCCGACCTGCGGGCGGTGCTGTCGCTCCAGGCCCTCACCTTCACCCTGCTCGCCGCGCCCGCCAGCGGCGTCGAATCCCTGGCAGACCTCGAGGGCAAGCGGATCAACCTCGGTCCGCCCGATACGCCCTGGCGATCGACGGGCGATTTCCTGATCGCGGCGCTGGGCTGGTCGCCCGACGACTTTGCCGAGATCGGCGAACTCGACGCGAGCGAACAGGCCGAGGGCCTCTGCGATGGGCGCATCGACGCGCTCGTGTTGCCGGCGAGCCACCCCAGCGGCCCGGTGGCCGAGGCCACCGAGGGCTGCGGCGCGCGATTGCTCAACGTCGATGGCGAGGCCGTCGACCGCCTGCTCGGCGAATGGGTGTTCTACGCTCCGGCGATCATTCCGGGCGGGCTTTATGCCAACAACCCCGACCCGGTGACGAGCTTCGGGTTGCGCGCCACTCTGGTGACCTCCCAGTCACTGTCCGCCGACACGGTCTATCAGGTGACCAAACGGGTATTCGAGGGACTGGAAGCTCTTCGCGCGCAGCATGCAGTCTTCGCCGGCCTGCGCGTCGAGGATATGATCTCCGCCGGTATGAGCGCTCCCCTGCACGAGGGCGCGTTGCGCTATTTCCAGGAGCGCGGCTGGCGCTAGCCTGAAATCCAATCCCGCGTGACGGCTGCGCCCAGCGACCGGGCAGACCCTGAACCAACAAGAGGGTGGCCTTCCCCGTGCAAAACGTGTTCAATCAACCTGTCAAACAGTGTGCGGTAAGCACCGGAAAGCAAGAAAGCGGCAGGGAGAGCACAGATCAAACATCCTTCTCGGAACGGGAGATCTGCGCCTTCTTTGTTCGAGAGTTGACAGCCCCTTAAAAACGATTGGCAACGACACGGGAGGTATTACCAATGAGAAGACTGACCGTACCGGCTTTGGCGCTTGGCGTTGCCGCCGGTCTCATGTTGGCGGGTGCCACAGGGCCGACGGCCGCGGCGGAGCAACAGTTCGTCTCGATCG
>JAUVQB010000075.1 GCA_030598385.1 Alphaproteobacteria bacterium
GATGACCATTTCATCGAGGTGCCAGTGATCGCTGGGCCTGGGCCGGGTACGGCGCAGGTTAGCGGCGATGGCGGATCCAAACTTCATGAACCAGCGTCGGACAGTCTCGTAGGAAATATCCAGCCCCCGTTCCGCAAGCAGATCCTCCACATCGCAGAAACTCAGAGAGAACCTGGCATACAACCAAATTGAATGGCGGATAATTTCGGGTGGAAAGCGATGACGCTTGAAAGAGATGGTTCTCATCCAGAAATGCTATCGCATATGTCTTTGAGATGCAGAGTGTTAATGTGACAATGCCCTCAAGGACACGCAAAATGCGTTCTTGGGCGAATAAACTCAATTTGCAATCAGGGAGGAAAATGATGAGCTTATCCAGAAGGTATTTTTTGAGCTTTGCGGCGCTCGCGTTCGTCTCGGTCATGCTGGCACCGCCGGCCATGGCCGATGCCTTCAAGGTGGCCCTAGTGATGCCGGGCAACATCACCGACCAGTCTTGGAACCAGGCCGGTTACGAGGGCCTGATGAACGCCAAGAAGGAGTTGGGCATCGAGGTTGCCTTTAGCGAAAAGGTCGCCCAGCCGGACCAGGCCGAGGCCATGGCGGATTACGCGCGGCGCGGCTACAACGTGGTCATCGGCCACGGCGGCGAGTTCCAGGAAGCCGCCAACCGGGTGGCGCGCAAGCACCCCGATACGCTCTTCGTGGTGCACAACGGCACCGAGCCGGCCAAGAACATCGCCACGCTCGATTTCTATTACAAGCAGTTCGGTTATCTCCTAGGCGTCATCGCCGGCAGGATGAGCAAATCCGGCAAGGTAGGTTTCATCGGCGCCCAGAAGATCAAGTTCTCGACCGATCTGGTCGCCGGTTATCAGGAGGGCTTCGAGACGGTGCAGCCCAATGGGCAGGTCTTCATCGCCTGGACCAACGACTGGGACGATATCGCCAAGGGCAAGGAAGCTGCGCTCAGCCAAATCGCACAGGGTGCTGACGTGGTCTTCCCGACCATGGACAACGCCGCGATCGGCAGCCTGCAGGCCGCCCAGGAAAAGGGCGTCTGGGGTTTCTACCTCTACTACGATTCCATCGTCGATTGGCCCGACACGGTGCTGCAGTCCGCGATCATGGACATCAAGGCGGCGATGGTCGACCTGCTGGCGCTGGCCAAGGAGGGCAAGGCCGAGGGCAAAAACTACAATATGGACGTGAACAGCCCCAAGGCCGCGCGACTTGGCACCTACCATTCGGCCATCCCCGCCGACGTCAAGGCGGAGGTCGAGGGTTTGGTCGCGAAGATGAAATCGGGCGAACTCAGGCCGTAAAGTCACGGGCGGGGGCCAGCAAGGACCGTTGACCCCCGTCTTCATCTTCCCCGCAGGGCCGACCACGCGTGAGAGGACAGCGATGGAGCACCACCTCTTCCTCGATCGCGTCACTAAGACCTTCGGCGATCTAAAAGCCAACGATGCGGTCAGCTTGCACGTGCGCAAGGGCACGGTACACGCCGTGCTCGGCGAGAATGGAGCCGGCAAGACCACACTAATGAACATCCTTTACGGGCTGTATCACCCAGACGCCGGGCGCATCCTGATCGGCGGCCGTGAGATCGCCATCAACAACCCCCGCGATGCCCTGGACCACGGCATCGGCATGGTACACCAGCACTTCATGCTGATCGGGCCGCTGACCGTAACCGAGAACGTCATCCTCGGTCTCGGACACGGCGCGGTATGGCTCGGGCTCGCCGAGCACGCCAAGCGCCTGAGTGAGCTCAGCCGCTCTTTCGGCTTCGACATCGAACCCTCGGAGCCGGTCTGGAGGCTGCCCATGGGCATGCAGCAGCGCGTCGAGATCCTGAAGCTGCTGTACCGCAACGTCGACATCCTGATCCTCGACGAGCCGACCAGCGTGCTGACGCCGAGCGAAACCGGACCCTTCTTCGAGGTCCTCGGGCGGCTCAAGGAGGCAGGCAAGACCATCCTGTTCATCACCCACAAGCTCGAGGAGGTCATGGAAGTCGCCGACGAGGTGACCGTCATGCGTGACGGTCGGGTGACCGCCGAGCTGAAAACCGATGAGACCGACCCGCGCGAGCTGGCGCGCCTCATGGTCGGGCGCGACGTGGTCTTCGACATCATCCGCTCCGAGGGTCACTTTGGTCCTGCGAAGCTGACGGTCGAGGGCCTGCACGCGCGTAATGACCGCGGCCTCCAGGCGCTCGACGACGTGAGCTTCAAGGTGCGCGCGGGCGAAATTCTGGGCGTCGCCGGCGTCGACGGCAACGGGCAGGGCGAGCTCGCCGAGGCGATCGCGGGCTTGCGGCCGCTTGAGGCCGGGCGCCTCCGAGTCGGCGAAACCGACGTCACCGACGCCTCGATCTCCGAGCGCAAGCATCGGTTCAAGCTCGCCTATGTGCCCGAGGACCGGCAGCGGGTCGGCCTTGACCTCAACCACAGCGTCGCCTTCAATCTCATACTGCGCAGCCTGGGACAGCCGCCCTTCGCGCGCTTCGGCATCCTCGACTTCAAGGCGATTCGCGCCAACGCGCGCGCGCTGACCGAGCGCTACGACGTGCGTTTGCAGGATGTTGAGCAGGAGGCGCGCTTCCTATCCGGCGGCAATCAGCAAAAGGTGATTCTGGCACGCGAGATCGAGGACGAGCCGGCGGTGCTCGTGGTCTCCCAGCCGTGCAAGGGCCTGGATGTCGGCGCCATCGAGTTCGTCCAGAACACCCTGCTCGACCAGCGCGAGAAGGGGGTCGCGATTCTCTACATTTCGACCGAGCTCGAGCACATCATGGCGGTCTGCGACCGCATCGCGGTGATGTCGCGTGGGCGCATCACCGGCATCCTGACGCCCGAGGACGCGACGCCCGAGCGCCTCGGAATGCTCATGGCGGGCGCGACCATGGACGTTACCTGATGCTCGGACTCCTGCGCGCCGCCTACCTGCTCAAGGGCGTCTGGGCGATCCTGGCGGCGCTCCTGGTCGGCTCGGTCCTGATTTGGCTCGGCCAATCAAATCCGATCGAGGCTTACGCGGCGCTCTTCTCCGGCGCGTTCTTCGAGTACCACGGCTTCGCCACGACACTGGTTAAGATGTCGCCCATACTCTTGGCCGGGCTCGCGGTCGCGGTGCCCCTGCGCGCCGGATTGTTCAACATCGGTGCCGAGGGCCAGATCTATCTGGGCGCGCTGTTCGCGACCTGGGCGGCGCTCTACCTGCCCGAGCCACTGCCGGGCTGGCTGCACATCATAATCTGCTCGCTGGCCGGCATGATCGGCGGCGGTTTGTGGGGCCTGATCCCCGGCTATCTCAAGGCCTACCACAACGTCAACGAGGTCATCGTCACCCTGCTGATGAACTACATCGGCATCAACCTGGTCAGCTACTTTGTGAGCGGGCCAATGCTGGCCAAGGGTGCGCCCTACCCCTATTCGGACGAGATCCGCGAAGCGCTCTGGCTGCCCTACATCATGCCCAATACCGACGCGCACCTGGGCGTCGTCATCGGCATAGTCTTCGCCATCTTGCTGTACTTCGCCTTCAAGCGCACCTCGCTCGGTCTCTCGCTGGCCACGGTCGGCCACAACCCGGCGGCCGCGCGCTACGCCGGCATGTCAGTGCGGCGCCACATCATCCTTTCGCTCGCCTTCGGCGGCGCGCTGGCGGGGCTCGCCGGCGCCTACGAGGTGCTCGGCCTCAAGTACCGCCTGTTCCACATGTTCAGCGCCGGCTACGGCTTCGACGGCATCGTGGTCGCGCTCTTGGCCGAGGGCAACCCGCTGCTGGTCGCGGTGGCGGCGCTGTTCCTGGGCGGTCTGCGCAGCGGCGCCAACATCATGCAGCGCGCCGTCGGCGTACCGACCACAGTGGTCGAGGCGATTCAAGGGCTGGTCGTCATCTTCGTTGCCGCCAGCGTCGCCTTCCGTTTCGAGAATAGCTATCTGGCCGCGGCCTGGCGCCGGCGCAGGGCCGTGGAGGCGGCGCTCGCCGTAGAGCACGAGGCGGCGCGGCGGGAGGAGGCCAAGCCGCCATGATGATGGAGATCCTGCTCGATCCCACCATGCTCAGCGACTTCCTGTCGACCTCGCTCCGGCTGTCGATCCCGGTCGTCTTCGCCGCTCTCGGCGGGGTGCTGAGCGAGCGCAGTGGGGTCTACAACATTGGTCTCGAAGGCATGATGTTGGCCGGCGCCTTCGGCGCCGCGGTCGGCACCTTTTTCACCGATCTGCCGATTGTCGGGCTGGTCACCGGCATGTTCGCCGGCACACTGACGGCGGTCGTGCTCGCCGTGCTCGCGGTCTCTCTCGGCGTCAGCCAGATCGTCGCCGGCATCGCCATCAACATATTCTCGATCGGGGTTACCTCCTTCCTCTCGCGCATCGTGTTTAGCGGCCAGGCCAATACCATGACCCTGCCCGGCTACAAGGCGTTCGCGATTCCAGGCTTGGCTTCGATTCCGATCATTGGCCCGGTGCTGTTCAACCAAGATGCGCTGGTTTACCTCATGTACGTGACGGTACCGCTGTTGTTCTACCTGTTGTTCCGCACGTCCTGGGGACTCAACATCCGCGCCGTCGGCGAAAACCCGCGCGCCGCCGATACCGCGGGTGTGCGGGTCAATATGGTGCGCTACCTCTGTGTACTGGGCAGCGGGGCGCTGGCGGGCCTGGGGGGCTGTTATCTGGTGCTGTCCCAGGTGTTCCTTTTCTCCGAACACATGAGCGCAGGAAAGGGCTTCATCGCGCTAGCGGCCATCATCCTGGGCCGCTGGAATCCGGTGGGAGCCCTACTGGCCTGCCTGCTGTTCGGCCTGTTCGACGCGCTTCAGTTGCGCCTGCAGTTCGCAAACCCGGAGGTGCCCTATCAGGCTTTCGTGATCCTGCCCTACGTGGTCTCTATCCTGGCGCTCGTGGGCCTAGTCGGAAAGCCGCGGCCGCCGGGCGCGGTCGGACTGCCGTACCGGCGCGAAAGCAAGTGATGCGGGCGAGCGAACCATTCGTGCTGCGGCCTGGGCAACTTTCGCTCGCTGATCTTCGCCGCATCGAGCGCGACGAGGCGGCGCTGGCGCTGGCGCCCGAGTGCCGCGAGGGCATAGAGCGGGCCCACGATTTGATCGATACGGTCGTTGCCCGGGGCACGCCGACCTACGGCGTCAACACCGGCCTTGGCACCCTGTCGAGCCGGTCCATCGCGGCTGAGGACCTGGAGGAGATGCAGAGCCGTCTGCTCTTGTCCAACGCCGCTGGGACCGGGCCGATGCTGGTTGAGCCCGTGGTCCGTTGCATAATCCTGCTCAAGATCAACACCATGGCCATGGGCCGCTCGGGCGTGCGCCAGGAACTGATCGACGCGCTGATCGCGCTCTACAACGCGGGCGTCACGCCCTGCATCCCGGCCAAGGGTTCGGTTGGCGCCTCCGGCGACCTGGCGCCGCTCGCGCACTTGGGCGTGGCGCTGCTCGGCGAGGGCGAGGTCCGCGTCGACGGTGCGACCGTGCCGGCGGCGGAGGGCCTGGTCCGGGCCGGACTCGCGCCCCTGCGTCTCGCGCCCAAGGAGGGCCTGGCGATGATCAACGGTACCCAAGCCTCGACCGCGCTCGCGGTCCACGGCATCTTCGCCGCCGAGGCGGTCTTCGCCGCCGCGCTCACGGCCGGAGCGCTCAGTGTCGAGGCGGCGCTCGGCCGCGAGATGCCGTTCGATGCGCGCATCCACGAAATTCGGAATCAGCGCGGCCAGGTCGAGGTGGCAGCGGTGCTCCGTGGCCTCTTAAAGGGCAGCGAGATCCGCGCCATCGTCGCCAAGCACGGCCGCATGCAGGACCCCTACAGCCTGCGCTGCCAACCCCAGGTCATGGGCGCCTGCCTCGACCAGTTGCGCTACGCCGCCGGCATCGTCGAGCGCGAGCTCAACGCCGTCACCGACAACCCGTTGGTCTTCGCCGAGGCGCAAGAGATCCTCTACGGCGGCAACTTCCACGCCGAGCCGGTGGGCCTCGCCGCCGACGCCATCGCGCTCGCACTCTGCGAGGTCGGCGCCATGGCCGAACGCCGCACCGCGCTCCTGACCGACGAGAACCACAGCAAGCTGCCCGCCTTCCTGGCCTCCGACAGCGGCCTCGATTCCGGCTTCATGGTGGCCCAGGTGACCGCCGCCGCACTCGCCAGCGAGAACAAGTCCCTAGCGCACCCGGCGAGCGCCGACTCCATCCCGACGACCGGAAACCACGAGGACTTCGTCTCCATGGCGACCTACGCCGCCCGGCGCCTGACGGAGGTCGCCGACAACGCTGCCGGGATCGTCGCCATCGAGCTTATGATCGCCGCTCAAGGGTTGGAGTTTCGCCGCCCGGCGCGCTCGAGCGAGCCGCTCGAGTCCGTCGTCGCCGCGATCCGCGCCCGCGTGGCGCCTTACGACTGCGACCGCTTCCTCGCGCCCGATATCGCCGCGGTCAAGGAGTTGGTGCAGAGCGATATATTTCTCGACCTCGTGCCGCCTGAGGTCCGCCTGACTGCCGGCGCATGACACCGAGTATTTGGAGACCGCGATTGAAGGAAGGACCCAAGCCATGACCCAGGAAAGCGAACTTTACACCATTCCGGCGCGCAGGGGCCGCGCAGCGCGCCTGAACAAGGGCCAATCGATCAAGATCATCAATACCCACGGCCAGCAGGTGGTCGACACCTGGGCGTTCAACGCCGACGACTTGAGCGAGTTCATGTCGATGGAGCACTTGCGCGTCTTCCTCGAACGGATCTTTCCGCATGCTGGCGATCCCCTGGTCACCAACCGGCGCCGGGCGACCCTCCACTTCGTCGAGGATACCTCGCCCGGGATTCACGACACGCTGATGGCCGCCTGCGACGACTACCGCTACGGCCTGCTCAACTGCACCGAATATCACGACAACTGCACCGACAACCTGTTTGC
>JAUVQB010000158.1 GCA_030598385.1 Alphaproteobacteria bacterium
CGGGCCCTTGAGATGGAGGCGGACCGGGTGCGGGCCATGGATTTCGGCGGTGCGCCCATCACGCTCGCGCCCACGGACTGGGTCGTGCTGGCGCTGCCGCCGTCGGTCGCAGCCGAGCTTCTGCCCGGCCTCGAGGTGCCCGACGAAAGCCGGCCGATCGTCAACGTCCACATCCGGCTCGATGCGCCGCCACGTCTGCCCGAAGACCTGCCATTCCTCGGATTGGTCGGCAGTTGGGCCGACTGGCTTTTCCTGCGCGGCGACGTGGTCAGCCTGACCGTCAGCGCCGCTGCTGCCCTCGCCGAGGAGAGCAGCGAGGTGATCGGCGAGCGCCTGTGGCGCGACACGGTGCTGGCCCTGGATTTGCCGGCGGTGCCGTCGCCGCCCATGAGGGTGATCAAGGAACGCCGCGCCACCTTCGCCCAGACGCCGGCCGCCTTGGCCCGCCGGCCTCCGGCGAGGACCCGGTGGCAAAATCTGCTTCTGGCCGGGGACTGGACCGACACCGGCGCTCCCGCCACCATCGAGAGCGCCGTCAGGTCCGGTCGCGCCGCCGCGAAGTTGATCGGCTAAATGCCACAGATTCGCCCAACTGATTTGCCATCAGGTGACGAAGCGACAAAATTCGGTGAGCAGATGCGGCACGGGGATTGGCAACCCGGCAAGCAACGGCTATTTATCAGCGGTCCAATCGGACATCATTTCGTAACATTCACTGAGGAGTTGTGGGCGTGACTATTCGGGCCGTAGCCGGACTGGACCTCTGGGTCCAAGAGCTCGATGACGTCATCAAGGATGCCCGCGACTCGCTCATATCACGCCAGCGCGACGATGGTCACTGGATCTTCGAATTCGAGGCCGACGCAACCATTTCGTCCGAATACGTCATGCTGCGCCACTTCCTCGGCGAAGTTGATGACGCCTTTTCGCGTGAGATCGAGGGCAAGATCGGCCGTTACCTTCGCGCCCGCCAGAGCGAGGATGGAAGCTGGCCGCTGTTTCACGCCGGCGACATGGACATCAGCGCCACGGTCAAGGCCTACTTCGCGCTGAAACTGATAGGCGACGACCCCGACGCTCCTCACATGAGAAAGGCTCGCGCGGCAATCCTTGCGCGCGGCGGCGCGGCTAATGTGAATGTCTTCGCCCGTATCACCTTGGCGCTGTTCGGCCTGGTGCCCTGGCGGGCGGTGCCGAACATGCCGGTTGAGATCATGCTGCTGCCGCGGCCGTCGCCGTTTCATCTGGAAAAGATCTCCTACTGGTCCCGCACCGTCGTCGTTCCTCTGTTGATTCTCTACGCGCTCAAGCCGCAGGCACGGAACCCGCGCGGCGTGCGGTTGGACGAGCTGTTCATCAATCATCCCGACGAGGAACGGTATCCCTTGAACGCGAACGGTACGACGGTCGGCAGCTTTTTCGTCGGTGTCGACCGTGTGCTCGGTGCCATCGAACCGCACTTTCCGAAAGGCGCGCGGCAATACGCCATCAAGAGGGCCATCGACTTCATCGTGGCGCGCCTCAATGGCGAAGAGGGGCTGGGCGGCATCTTCCCCGCCATGGCCAACACCGTCATGGCGTTCGAGGCGCTCGGCTATCCGCGCAACCATGCCCATGCCGTGACCGCCCGCCGGGCCGTCGACCGCCTGCTGATCGTTCGCGACGAGGAGGCCTACTGCCAGCCCTGTGTCTCTCCGGTTTGGGACACCTGTCTGGCGATGCACGCCTTGCTGGAAGCGGGCGAGGACCCGGCCGGCTCCTCGTTTTCGAAGGCGACCGACTGGATCTTGGAGCGCGAGATCACCGACGTGGTGGGCGACTGGAGCTGGAAACGGCCGGGATTGAAGCCCGGAGGCTGGGCCTTTCAGTACTGGAATGACTACTACCCCGACGTCGACGACACGGCGGTTGTCGTTCTCGCCCTCGACCGAGCCGACGAGGAGCGAACCCTGCCGGCCATCCGCCGTGCGACGGACTGGGTCGTTGGTATGCAGAGCAGCAATGGCGGCTGGGGCGCGTTCGACGCCGAGAACCAATACAACTATCTGAATAACATACCCTTCGCCGACCACGGCGCGCTCTTGGATCCGCCGACGGTGGACGTTTCGGCGCGCTGTCTTTCGATGCTGGCGCAGCTCGGATACGGCAAGGACCACCGAGCCGTTCGCCGGGCCATCTCCTTCCTCCAGCGCGAACAGGAGCCCGACGGCTCCTGGCATGGCCGCTGGGGCGTCAACTACGTCTACGGCACCTGGTCGGCGCTTTCGGCGCTCAACGCCATCGGGGTCGACCACTCGTCCTTGATGGTGCGCCGCGCGGTCAACTGGCTCAAGTCGCGGCAACGCCCGGACGGCGGCTGGGGCGAGGACTGCGCCACCTACTGGGAGCACCGCCGGGACGAGATCAAGGCCAGCACCCCGTCACAAACCGCCTGGGCTCTGATCGGATTGATGGCCGTCGGCGAGGTCCATAGCGAAGCCGTGCGGCGGGGTGTCGCCTACCTGCTCGCCCAGCCGCGGGACGGCTGCAAGTGGCGCGAAGACCTCTACACGGGGATCGGATTTCCACGGGTCTTTTACCTGCGCTACGACGGCTATAGCGCTTACTTCCCGCTCTGGGCGCTGGCCCGCTACCGGAACCTGATCGCCAGCAACCAAGGCCACGTCAGCCACGGCATGTGAATTCGGGCCCTCCCCCAGGATTCGTCGTCGGCCTCGCCATCGAGGCCCGTTTGCTTGCCCAGGCAATTGCCCGACAGGCGCCGAGCGCCGAGCCGACCATCGCCTGCGCGGCGGCCAACCCGTCGCGCGCCCGCGACGGCGCCAGGCGGCTGCTCCGCGAGGGCGCAAGCGCCCTCGTCAGCTTCGGCATCGCTGGCGGGCTCGACCCGAATCTCGCCCCCGGCGACCTGGTCCTGGCAGAACGCGTCATGTCGCCCGAAGGTGACGCCGTCGCCACCGACCCCGGCCTGCGCGCCACGTGGGCGGCGGCGGCGGCGGCGGCCGGACTGCACCACGTCGGCGGCAGCCTGCTGGAGAGCGAACGAATCCTCGCCGGCGTCGCGGAAAAACGCGCCGCCCAGCGGTCCAGCGGCGCCGTGGCGGTCGACATGGAAAGCCGTGCGGTCGCCGGCGTCGCGGCCGAAGCCGGCATGCCTTTCATCGCGATCCGGGCCATCGCCGACCCGGCCGGACGCCCGCTGCCCCGTTCGGTGATCGGCAGCATCGGGCCGAACGGCAGACCGCGCGTCGGCCGCGTGATCCTCCGCGTGTGCCTAAGGCCTTGGGAAGCCCCCGCCCTGCTGCAATTGCGCCGGGACACCGATGCGGCGTTAGGGAGTTTACGCCGCCTGATCGGAGGATTTGGACCCGCCGGTTTCTGCTGACCCGCTCCGATGCGGATCCGATACGGCTTCGTTGACCAACGAATCGAACACGAACTCGGCTGGGCGCTGCCCGTTCAAGGGAATTTCCGGCGCCATATCGCCCTCGGTGCGAATGCCCAAGAGCGCCACCTTCGCCGCCTTCCAGGGCCGGGCTATGGTGTCCGCCACCGCCGTCCCCTCGTAACCGCAGTGGACCATGCAGTTGGCGCACTTCTCGTAACGCCCGGTGCCGTAGGAGTCCCAATCGGTCTCCTCCATCAGCGCCGTGAAGCTGCCGGCGTAGCCTTCGTTCAGCAGATAGCAAGGCCGCTGCCAGCCGAAGATGTTGCGGGTCGGATTGCTCCAGGGCGTGCAGCGGTAGGATTGATTGCCGGCGAGGAAGTCGAGGAACAGGCTCGACTGCGAGAATCGCCACTTGCGCCCGCGGCCGCGGCGAAACAGCTCGCGAAACAGAGTCTTGGTCTGCTGCCGGCCGAGAAAATGCACCTGATCGGGCGCGCGCTCGTAAGCGTAGCCCGGTGAGACCGTGATGCCCTCGATGCCCAGGCCGCTCACGAAATCGAAGAATGCGGCCGCCCGTTCCGGCTCCGCGTTATTGAACAGGGTGCAGTTGACGGTGACCCGGAAGCCCTGATCGCGCGCCTTCTCGATGGCCCCGACTGCCCGCCGGAAGACACCCGCCTGGTCCACCGCCTCGTCGTGCTCGCCCTCCAGCCCGTCCAGATGGACCGAGAGGGTGAGATAGTCGCTGGGCTCGAAGAGGTGCAGCTTCTTCTCGAGCAGCAAGGCGTTGGTGCAGAGGTAGACGAAGCGTTTGCGCTTTACCAACTCGGCGACGATCCGGCCGATCTCCTTGTGCAGCAGCGGTTCGCCGCCGGGGATCGAGACCACCGGCGCCGAGCATTCCTCCACGGCCTGGATGCAGTCCTCGACCGACAGGCGACGGTTCAGGATGGCATCCGGGTAGTCGATCTTGCCGCAGCCGGGGCAGGCCAGGTTGCAGCGGAACAGAGGCTCGAGCATGAGCACGAGAGGATAGCGCGCGCGACGCAGCAGGCGCTGCTTCAGAATGTAGGCGCCAACCTTGATCTGCTGCTTCAAGGGAACCGGCAATCTCGTCTCCTGCAAACCATCATGGGCCGAACGACCCGGCGCGCCCAATATGGCGGCGCACGACAACTCGGACAAGCCGATATTGATGAGTCTAGCCGATTGCCGCCATCACGGGCGATGCAAAGGGCCGTGGAGCTCCCGTTTCGACGTCCACCGGGGCACGACAGCGGGGCACGACAGC
>JAUVQB010000049.1 GCA_030598385.1 Alphaproteobacteria bacterium
GACAGGCCGTCGAGCCAGCCGATCGCGCCTTCCTTGGGAATCACGAACTCGACGGGCAGACCGAAGGCCATCTTCGAACGCGAGGCCGATCCGCTCCAATAGGTCGCCAGGTCGAACTCGTTGGCCGACATGAACTGGTTCCACTCGTCTTCCGAGGACCAGAAAGTGCGGATTTGGGGTTTCAGCCCCCGCAGCTTGTCGCGAATCACGTCGAAGTTGGCCGGGTTGTTGATGTCCTGGCCGGTGGCGATGGCCGCGAACATGACTGCCTCGATCGCGTCGTCGCGCCAGCCCACACGCCCGGCGTGCTTGGGGTCCCAGAGTTCTTCGATGGAGGCAGGCATCTCGGAAAAGTCGTTGGTGTCGACCGCAAAGGAGGTCACGCCCCAAAGCCAGGCGACCCCGTAGGTGGTTCCTCCGGGGACCAGGTTCTCGTTGTCGCGCATGCCGGGCGAGAGATCCGCGACGTTCTTCATGCCGGAAGTATCGATCGCCTGGATCAGGCCCTCGTCGGCCGCCTGCGTGGTATAGGCGCTATTTATGAGAACCACGTCATAGGCGCCGGGGTTGGTCCTCAGCTTGGTCAGCATCTCCTGCTCGGAGTTGAAGTAGTCGTGGACCACGTCGATGCCGGTCTTGGCCGTGAACAGCTCCAGCGACCAGGCTTCGTCGGTCCCGTAGCCCTGCCAGTTGAGGACTCGAATTTCCTCGGCCCAGCCCTGAGCGGAGCCCAGCGCCAACCCCAGGGCCAGCGCCAAGCTTGCCAGGGTCCGACGTAAAAACTTGTGGTGCAGCATTGTCCCTATCCCTCCTATGATCCGCGGACGACCGTTCCGGCGGTGCAAAATCATAGGAGCGGCACCGCCTTCGCACAACATCCAAGGCGCCGATCATACGCGCTGGCGGCCAGGCCTCAAACGGTCGCATACCGCACGCAACGGTTTGCGCCGGACGGCGGTGTGGATCTAACGTGTAGCGGGGAGCGAAACCAATGACCTCTCACCGCATCATTCTCGATTGCGATCCGGGCCGCGACGATGCCCTGGCCATCGCGCTGACGCTCGCCTCGCCCGAGGAGATCGAGCTCATCGGCATCACCACGGTGGCCGGCAACGTGCCGCTCGAGCTCACCCAGCGCAACGCCCGCTTCCTCTGCGAGCTCTGCGGCCATGTCGACGTGCCGGTCCATGCGGGCGCCCGGCGGCCGCTGACGCGCGCACCGGTGACCGCCGAAGAGGTCCACGGCCGAAGCGGCCTCGAAGGCCTGGAGGTGGACGAGCCCTCCATGCCGCTCCAGGATCAGCACGCCGTGGACTTCATCACCGAGACCCTGCGGGCCTCCGGCGAGGAGGGCGTCACCCTGGTCGCCTGCGGTCCGCTGACCAATATCGCCATGGTCGTCTCGGACGCCCCCAAGGTCTTGCCCAACGTCCGGCAGATCGTCCTCATGGGCGGCGTATCGCGCGTCGGCGGCAACGTGACGCCGGTCGCCGAGTTCAACATCCATGCCGACCCGGAGGCCGCCGCGGCGGTCTTCGCCTGCGGCCGCCCGATCACCGTGTTCAGCCTCGATGCGACCTATCAGGTCCTGTCGGGCCCGGATCATGCCGGCCGTCTCGAAAGCCTCGGCGGTGCAACGGCCCAGCGCCTGGCCTGCTTGCTGAGGCCGTTCGGCGGCGGCGCCAAGGGCCGCTTCGGACCGGGCCACACGCCGCTGCACGACCCCTGCACCGTGGCCTGGTTGCTAAGGCCTCACCTGTTCGAGGCCCAAAGCGTTCCCGTCGTCGTCGAGACCGAGGGCGCCCATACCCTGGGCGCCACGGTGGTCGACTGGTGGGGCGTCACGGGCGAGCCGCCGAACGCCCAGTGGGTCACCAAAGCCGACGGGGACGGCGTGCTCGACCTGCTGATCGAGCGGATCGCCCGGCTGTGAGCGCCGATGACCTTGCCGAGCGGAAGGACCGGAAGATGAGCGCGAGGGTGGTCGTTTTCGGCAGCATCAACATGGATCTGGTGGCGGGCGTGAGCCGGATCTCCGCGCCGGGCGAGACCGTGGCGGGGCATTCTTTCGCCACCTATCCCGGCGGCAAGGGCGGCAACCAGGCCCTGTCCGCCCACCTCGCGTCCGGCGGCCAGGCGGCGGTGGCGCTGGTGGGCAAGGTCGGCGACGACGCGTTCGGCCAGGAGCTGCTCGACTTCTACCGGCAGCAGGGCCTCGCCACCGACCTCATTGCCCGCTCGACCGGTCAGCCGACCGGCTCGGCGCTGATCCAGGTGGAACGGGAAAGCGGCCAGAACAGCATCGTCGTGGTGGCGGGCGCCAACGGCGATTTCACACCCGGCGAGATGGCTGCCGTGCCCTTGCAGGCGGGCGATATCCTGCTCTCCCAGTTCGAGGTCCCGCTCGACTGCATCGGCGCCTTGTTTCACCGCGGGCGGAGCCTCGGCACCGTCAACATCCTGAACCCGGCGCCGGCCAAGCCGATCGACGGCGGGCTGCTCGGCCTCGTCGACATCCTGGTGCCGAACGAGACGGAACTGGCTCTCCTTTCCGGCGCCGCCATCACCGCGGCCTCATCGGTTGAGGAGATCGCGGCCGCGGCGCGCGCCCTCGCCAACCGCGCGGACCAAAGGATCGTGGTGACCCTGGGGCCACGGGGCGCGCTGGCGGTCGCGGGAGAGGAGACGCTCAGGGTGCCGGGGCGGCCGATGACGCCGGTCGACACCACCGGTGCCGGCGACTGCTTCGTCGGGACCCTCGCCGTCGCGCTCGCCCGCGGCAAGCCCTTCGCGTCGGCGCTCGCCATCGCCAACGCGGCGGCCTCCTTGAGCGTCCAAATAGAGGGTGCAGGCCCCTCCATGCCGACGGCAAAAGAAATATCGGCGGCGGCTCGCAGCGACGCCGGCTAGCCCCTACCCTCCGTCAATCGCCTTCAAGTGGGTTGCGAATTCGGGCTCGGCCATCAGCCGCTTGCAGCGCTCGAAGCGGTTCACCGCATAGGCCCAGAAATCGTCGACCGGGTTCTCGTTGGCGTGCTGGATCAGGCCCCAGAGCGTCCACAAGAGGTCGCACATGGCCTTGTAGATCACCATGCGGCCCCAGAGATCGCGGGGCGGCGCGCCGTCGAAGTAGGCCGCCATCATCTCCTCTTCCTGGCTCGGGTCGAAGCCGGCCTCGACCGAGAGATCGCCCAGGTCCCACATGGGGTCGTTCATGCCCGAGTATTCCCAATCGACGATCCACATGCGCTCGCCGGTGTCGAGGAAGTTCTCGCACAGGGGATCGCAGTGGCAGGGCGCCAGCGCGGCCGGGTTGCGCTCCAGGGCGGCGCGCACCGCCTCGGCCTCGCCGACCACGTCGTGATAGCCCTCGGGCAGCTCGACCTCCTTGGTGCCCAGCACCTTCAGGTAGCCGTCGATCATGGAGAACAGCTCGAAGCGGAAATCGAAGGTCTCGCCGGAGACGTGGAGTTGCCGGAATGCCCGGGCGGCACGGCCCGGCGCACCGGCGCGGGTCTTGAAGGCCTCCGGGCCCATGGTCACCGTGCCCTCCAGATAGCGGGACAGCATGACCCCGGCCTCGTCGAAGTGGAGCACCTCGGGGCTGACCCCGGCGCTGGCGGCGGCGAAAGCGTTCACCTTCTCGACCTTGCGGTCGATGTATTCCTCGGTCCCCTTGCCGGGCAGGCGGAGACAGAGCGGCCCTTGGTCGCTCTCGACCCGGTAGACCAGATTGGTCAGGCCGCCCAGGCGGATAAGTTCGCCCACCCCGTCGATGCCGGGAATGCCGCTTAGCGCTGCCCGCGCTTGTTCGATTTCCTCGCTCATCGCTCCCCTCTCAAGATTTCAAGCGCAGTCCCTTGGGATCGTAAAGGCATCGCGGGCCGCGCTTTGCCGGCCAGCGCCGGAGAAAGGCCTCGATCTCGAAGTCCTCCTCCTCCGCCAGTGCGAGCGGCAGATAACCGAACGCAATGGCGCAGCCCAGGCTATGACTGGTGCCGCCGCTGGTGGTGGTGCCGACTACCTCGCCCTTGTGCAGGATCGCTTCGCCGCTCATTAGCGGCGCCTCCGCCGGCGCGGTGAAGGAGACCAGGCGCCGCTCCGGCCCGGCCTCGCGGATCCGCCGCAAGGCCGCCCGGCCGATGAAATCGCCCTTGTCGAGCGCGACGCAGAAGCCGAGGCCGGCCTCGTAGGGGTTGCTGTCGGGCCCGATGTCGGCGCTCCAGTAGAGATAGCCTTTCTCCAGGCGCAGGGACTCGATCGCCCGGTAGCCAGCGTCCCTAAGACCGTGATCCTCGCCGGCGGCGCGCAGCGCCCGGTAGACCGCGCCGGCATGATCGAGCGGAATATGCAGCTCCCAGCCCAGTTCGCCGACATAGCCGACCCGCACCGCCAGGACCGGGGCGGCGGCGATCTCGATGACTCGCGCCGCCAGGAAGGGGAAGGCCTGGTTGGAGACATCGTCGTCGGTAACCGCCGCCAGCACGCTGCGCGCCTCGGGGCCGCAGAGGTTGAGCACGGCCCGCTCGCCGGTGACCTCGCGCAGGCGTGCGCTCCCGTCCGCCGGCAGGTGGTCGCGGATCCAGCCGCCGTCGCGCACGCCGAAGCCGGAGCCGGTGATGATATAGAAGCTGTCTTCGGCGAGGCGCACCACCGTGAGATCCGCTTCGATGCCGCCGGCCTCGTTGCACAACTGGGTATAGACGGCGCGGCCCGGCACGCTGACGTCGTTGGCCGCCAAGCGGTCGACCGCCGCGAAGGCGCCGGGCCCGGTCAGCTCGAACTTGCCGAAGGAGCTCTGGTCGATCAGAGCCACGCCCTCGCGCACCGCTTGGGCCTCCTCGCCAACCGCCGCGAACCAGTTCGGCCGGTCTTCGAAGGCCGGCTGGTCGACGGGGTCATCGCCCGCCCGCGCGAACCAATTGGGCCGCTCCCAGCCGAATTTGGAGCCGTGGACCGCGCCGCGCGCCTTCAGGTCCTCATGGAAGGGGCTTTGCCGGGCCGGCCGGCCCGCGGCCATCTCGTGGCCGGGCCAGTGGATCCGGTAGTAGAGGCCGTAGGCCTCGATCGCCCGCTCCTCGAGCACCCGGGCGGTCGCGTGGTAAGGCCCAAAGCGGCGCAGGTCGAAGGGCCAGATATCCATGCCGGGATCGCCCTCGAGAATCCAATTGGCCATGGCTTCGCCGGCGCCGCCCGAGGCCGCGATACCGGCGGTGAAGCCGCAGGCGACGAAAAAATTCGGCAGGCCGGGGGCCGGGCCCATGATGGGCTCGCCGTCGGCGGAGACCGGGATGGGCCCGTTGATCAGGCTCTGCACGCCCAACTCCTCGAGCAGCGGCAGGCGTTCGGTGGCGCCCTCAGCGATAGCCTCGAAGCGGTCGAAGTTGGAATCGAACAGGGTGCGGGCGAAGTCCCAGGGCGGCGCGCTTTGCCAGCAGGCCACAGTGTTCGACTCCCAGCCGCCGATGGCAAACGCGTTCACGTCCGGCTTCAGGTAGAAGTTCTTGTCCGGGTCCCTGAGAGTGGTAAGGCCCGGTGGCAGCTCGAGCTTGCGCTCGGTCACGAGGTACTGGTGCTCGACCACGCCGGCCGCCAGCCGGACGCCCGCCATAAGGCCGACGCGGCGCGCCCAGAGGCCGGCGCAATTGACGACGGTTTCGCAGGCGACGGTGCCGTGGTCGGTGACAACAGCCGTCACCCGGCCGTTTTCCACCACCAGATCGGTGACCCTCACGCCCTCGCGGATCCTCGCGCCGTTCTGCCGCGCGCCCTTGGCATAGGCCTGGGTGAGGGCATAGGGATCGACGTAGCCGTCGGCCGGCATGTAGGCGGCGCCCACCACCCCCTCGATGTTCATGTCGGGGAACAGGTCGCGCGCCTCTTCGGGGGAGAGGGCATGGGCCTCGAAGTCGAAACCGCGGGCCTGGGTGAGCGCCCGCTTGATCTCGCTCCAGCGCGCCTCGGAAGAGGCCAGACGCAGCGAGCCGACCTTGCGCCAGTCGATCTCCTGGCCGGTTTCCTCGGCGAGGCGGTCGAACACGGCGACCGAGTTCTGCATCAGCCGGGTCAGGTTGCGCTTGGAGCGCAGTTGGCCGACCAGCCCGGCCGCATGCCAGGTGCAGCCGTGGGTGAGCTGATCCTTCTCCAGCAGCACCACGTCGCGTGCGCCGGCCCGGGCCAGATGATAGGCCACCGAGGCGCCGATCGCACCGCCGCCGATCACCAGAATGTCGGCGTGGGAGTCAGCCATAGCTCGCCGCCGCGCCGATCGGCGGAGTGCAGTCCACCATTACGTCTTCGCTCCCCCTTTACGCGGCACAATTGGAATGCGCCTTTTCTTTCGAGACAGGCCCTGGCTTGGTCCGTTTACAATAGCGGCGATCCGGCCGATCGTGCCAAGAGAAAACCAACAGGGCGGGCGAGAACAAGCCGGAGGGATAGCCGAATGGCGAGGATCATCACCGTCGGCGCGGCGCGGCCCATTCGCCCGCGAGGACTCTCGCGCGCGGGCGTTTATGCGGCTTGACGCTTAGATCAAACCTGGCTCGAAGGTCAAACCCAGCTCGGCCTTCTTGCGCTTACTCCAGGCTTGGGTGATGCGGTCGGCGATCATCGCGAGCAGCGCCATGGAGAGGCCGGCGACGAAGCCCTTGCCCACATCGCCCGCCCCCAGCGCGATGTAGACGCTCTGGCCGAGCCCCTTGGTGCCGACCAAGGCGGCGATCACCAGCATGGCCAGTCCAAAACAGATGGTCTGGTTGAGGCCGAGCATGATCTCCGGCAGCGCCAATGGCAACTGGACCTGAAACAGGATCTGCCGGCTGGTGCAGCCCTGGGCCGTGGCGGCCTCGATTATATCGGGGCGGACGTTGCGGATGCCGTGCTCGGTGTAGCGGATCGACGGCACGATGGCGTAGAGCATGATGGCGAGCAGCGCCGAGAACTCGCCGACCTGGAAGAACATCAGCACCGGGATCAGGAAAACGAACAGCGGCATGGTCTGAAGCGTGTCGTTGATCGGCCGGATGAAGGCCGAGACCCGGTCGTTGAGCGCCGCCCAGACGCCGATCGAGCCGCCCAGCACGAAGGAGAACAAGACCGCCGCGGCACAGAGGTAGGTCGAGAGCATGGCCTGCTGCCAGACGCCGCCGGTCAGCATGAAGAGGCAGCCGAACAGGGTGAAGGCGGCCACGTTCAGCCCGCCCACCTGATAGGCCAGCACCGTCACCACCAGGATGAAGGCGGGCCAGGGCGTGCCGACGGTGCCGTAGTAGAACAGGCCGCCGAATATCAGCATCCCCACCGTCGCCCGCCAGCCCCACAGGCGGCCGGCGCCGAAGGAGAGCGCAACGATGAGCGCCGCGTAGCCATAGCTCATGGCCGGCGTCAGCTCGAAACCCCAGGAAAAGGGGCTGACCGCCCGCTCGAGGCCGATGCGGATCGGCAGCATGAAATAGAACATGGTGGTGTTCTTCACGCCGTCGAGCACCGGGTAATAGTTCGCGGTGATGTAATTGACCAGATCGTTGAGCGGTGCGGCCGGATAGAACACCCATTCCTTGGGATAGCTCCGGATTCCCGGGAAAAACGCCGCCACGACGATAAAGACCGCCATGATGATGAGCGCGATGGCGAGGACGCGGTGACGCTGCCAGAACGGCAGGGTACGGGCCTGGAGGAAACGCTCGCGATCGGCGAAGCCGCGGGTGATGCGGTCCATCACCATCGCCATCAGCGCGATCACGATGCCGGCGAGAAAGCTCTGGCCGAACTGCGCCTTGCGCATGGTGCTCAGCACTTCCCAGCCGATGTCGGCCGAACCGCCGATCACCGCGGCGATGATGACCATGGAGAGCGCCGCCATGGTCGCCTGGTTCACGCCGACCAGGATCATGGGCATGGCCGAGGGCACCTGCACCCACCAGAGAAGCTGTCGTTCGGTGGTGCCCGACATGCGGGCGGATTCGGTGACCTCCGCCGGCACCCGGCTCAAGCCCAGGATGGTGTTGCGCACCATGGGCGGCGCCGCGTAGATGGCGCTGGCGATCAATCCGACCACCGGCCCGAAGCCGAACAGAAACAGGATCGGGATCAGA
>JAUVQB010000384.1 GCA_030598385.1 Alphaproteobacteria bacterium
CATCCTCAACGCCGCCTATGGCCGGGATCCGGAATTCTTCAGCTTCTATCGCTCGATGCAGGCTTACGAACGGGCGCTGACGGAAGGAACCTACATGGTGCTTTCGCCCGACAGCGAATTCTTCAACTTCTTCGGCGACCTTCAGGGGGCGGACCAAGCAAGAGACGCGGAATAGGCCCGGGCGTGCGGGCCGTCGCGAAGGACCGGTGGATTGACGGCCGCCATCGATGACCGATCTTTTGACGGCACTGGCCTTGGTTCTGGTGCTCGAAGGGCTGGCACTGGCCCTGTTGGCCGATCGCCTGCACGCGCTGCTCGCACTAATAGCCGATCTGCCGCCCGAGGTCCTGCGAATTTCGGGTATCGTTTCGGCGGTCCTCGGCCTGCTGTTTGTCTGGCTGTTGCGCGCCTAGGCGGACCGCTTGTCACGGCTTTTCCGAGTTTCGGCCATAATTTGGCCTACTTCCTCTCACAGGGTCGTGATACTAGACTGTGTTGAACAAATCCGGGCACTACCCCAAATCGCCAGGCATAGCGCGAGCAATGGACATGGCAGAGAGTTGGCTCCGCCAAGCCACTCCTGGCGTCCGGCGACACTCAAATATGAGGTGATCCACGTGACCGACGTACTTCGCTTAAATCATCCGGCGTGGCGGTGGGCCGCGGTTTTGCCGCTGCTGTTGGCCGCCTTTGTGTGGGCGACGGCGGCGCAGGCCCGATCAGCCCCGGACAGCTTCGCCGATCTTGTCGAGAAGCTGTTGCCCTCCGTTGTCAACATCTCGACCTCGCAGGTGGTCGAATCGACCGAGGGCAGCGAGGAATTCGAGGAATTCTTCCGCGAGTTTTTCGAACGCCGCGGCGAGCGCCCACAGCGCCGCCGCCAGAACTCCTTGGGTTCCGGCTTCATCATCGATGCGGGCGGCTACATCGTCACCAACCACCACGTCATCGCGGAGGCCGATGAAATCAGCGTGCGCTTGCGCGACGGCACGACGCTCGACGCCGAGGTGGTCGGCAGCGACGAAAAGACGGACCTGGCGTTGTTGAAGGTGGAAATCGGCGAACAGCTGCCGGCGGCGGCATGGGGCGATTCCGACAAAACGCGAATCGGCGATTGGGTGATTGCGATCGGCAACCCCTTCGGCCTCGGCGGGTCGGTGACGGCCGGGATCGTTTCGGCGCGCGAGCGCGACATTCAGGCAGGGCCTTACGACGACTTCATTCAGACCGACGCGGCGATCAACAGGGGCAACTCCGGCGGCCCCATGTTCAACCTCGACGGCGAGGTGATCGGAATCAACTCGGCCATCATTTCGCCCTACGGCGGCTCGGCGGGCGTGGGTTTTGCCATCGCCTCCAATCTTGCCCACAAGGTCATCTCGCAGCTACGCGAATTCGGGCGAGTGAAGCGTGGTTGGCTCGGCGTCCGCATCCAGACCGTGACCGACGAACTGGCCGAGGGCCTCAGGCTCGACAAGGCCCATGGCGCCCTGGTCGCCTCGGTAACCGAGGGCGGCCCGGCCGAAGCGGCGGGCATTCGACAGGGCGACGTGATCCTCAAGTTCGACGGCCGCGAGGTCATCGAGATGCGCAAACTGCCCCGCATGGTGGCCGAGACCCGCATCGGCAAAGGCGTCAAGGTCGTGGTCTGGCGCAAGGGCAAGGAGGAAAACCTGACCGTCGATCTGGGCGAGCTGGAGGAAGAGCAGGTCGCGGCGGCTGCGGCCACGACCGGGCCCGAGGAAGAAGACGAGAGCAAGGTCGAGGCACTGGGCTTGGACCTTGCCCAGCTCACCCCGGAGCTCCGGCAGCGCTTCGAGCTCAAGGAAGACATGGAGGGCGTCGTGATCACCGACGTCTGGGCCGACGGCACCGCTGCCGCCAAGGGGCTCAAACCGGGCGACGTGATCGTCGAGGTCGATCAGGAGGAGGTGAGCAACCCCGCCGAGGTCTCCGAGAAGATCGAGCGCGCCAAGGACGAAGGCTTCCGCGTCGTGACGCTGCTGGTGTTCCGCCAGGGCGATTTCCAATGGGTGGCCGTACGGCTCGACAACAGCTGACGCAGCACGCGACTGCAGGGCGGGAACGGCGGCCGGGCTCGGCCGCCGTTTTCAATTGAACGGGCTTCGTGAGCGAACCTCGCTCTAATCGGCGAATTCGCTGCGCCGGTAGCCTTGCAGGTAGAGCAGGGCCGTGAGATCTCCGTGGTCGATCAGGGCGCTTGCCGCCGCCCGCGCCGGGGCCTTGCCCCGGTAGGCGACGCCCAGGCCCGCCGCCGCCAGCATGTCGGCGTCGTTGGCGCCATCGCCGACCGCGCAGACAGCAGCCGGCGGCACCTCCTTGGCTGCGGCGAGCCGTTTCAGGGCAGTCAATTTGGCGCCCCGGCCCAGCACC
>JAUVQB010000095.1 GCA_030598385.1 Alphaproteobacteria bacterium
AGCGAAGAGACCGCTTGGATTTCATGGCATCCGTTCCGATACAGCTCGTCCCATGAGACCCTTGCGCGGCAATCAGTCCCGTTGTCATGGGATTTCCGAAATGGGAAGCCGCAGTATCGACCCCCACAATTAAATTTCTGCTAACGGGTGAGGGGATAAATTCTTCGAATCCAAGCTATTACGGGAGGGTGCCCGGTTTGACCGAGAGTCTTGGCTTGCCGCCGGAGGGAGCAAGGAACCCCGGAGGTCTTCGCCCTAAAGGAGCCCCGGCGGCTGCACGTTGCGTCTTGGGGAGGCCTGTGGCAAAAGGCTGGCCCTCCGATTCCATTGCGAGTCGGAGTCGGGTGGGCGTCACCGAAGGGCGCAGTATGGGCCATCGATGGATTTTGCCGCTAGTCTCGTGCCTTAAGGCCGCGGCGCTGGGCTTTGCCTTTGCAGCCCTTTTCACTTCGCCGGCCCGGCCCGATGGGGACTTCCAGGCGTGGCTGACGGCGCTTCGCGCGGAGGCCACGGCCCAAGGGATATCGCCGCAGACGCTCGACCAGGCGCTGAGCGGGGTCGAACCCGTCGCGCGCATCATTGAGCTTGATCGCCGCCAGCCCGAGTTCACTCAGACGTTCTGGCGGTACCTGGACCAGCGGATTAGCGATCAGCGCATCGAACGCGGCCGCGCGATGCTCGCCGAACACCAGGCCTTGTTCCGTGAGGTGGCTGAGCGCTATGGGGTCCAGCCGCGGTTTTTGGCGGCTTTCTGGGGACTTGAGAGCAATTACGGGAGCTATACCGGCGACTATCCGGTGATCGATGCCCTGGTCACGCTGGCTTACGACCGGCGCCGCGGCGATTTCTTCCGCACCCAGTTGCTCGATGCTTTGAAGATCCTCGACCAGGGCCACATCGCGCAGGATCGGATGATGGGGTCCTGGGCCGGCGCCATGGGCCATGTCCAGTTCATTCCCTCGACCTTCCGTCACTACGCGGTCGACCAGGACGGCGACGGGCGCCGCGATATTTGGGAAAGCCTGCCGGATGCCTTGGGCTCGGCCGCGAACTTCCTGTCGCAGATCGGTTGGGACCCGAACAAATCCTGGGGACGGGAGGTCCGCTTGCCCGCTGGTTTTGTTTGGGAGCTGGCAGGCCTCGACCAGCGGAAGAAACTCGCGGAGTGGCAGGCCCTTGGCGTACGCCGAATAGACGGCCGGGATCTGCCGGCAGTCGATTTGGACGCCTCCCTAGTGGCGCCCGGCGGCCACAAAGGCCCCGCCTTTCTGGTCTACCAAAACTTCCGCGTCATCCTGAACTGGAACCGCTCCGTCACCTACGCGATTGCGGTCGGGCATCTGGCCGATCGTCTCAGCGGCGCGGGCCCGCTGGAAACCGAGCGGCCGGCCGACGAACGTCCCTTGAGCCGGCCGGAGGTCGAGGAATTGCAGGCGCGACTGCTCGCCGAGGGATTCGATCCGGGGCTGCCGGATGGCATCGTCGGCGGGCAGACGCGCGCGGCCCTGCGCGCCTATCAGCGCCGCGCGGGCCTGCCGCCGGATGGTTTCCCCAGCTTCGAAGTCCTGCAGAAGCTTCGCACGAGTGAGGGCGGATGACCTGGGCCGAGATCCTGCGGCGTCGCCAACGCCTCCCTGGACTCCCCTATCCGGTCATGTCTTTTGGACTGGCCCGCAAGAGGCTGCGGACCGTCCGCCTCGGGCGGTTGCTGCTCGGCGCCACCGCTCTGCTGCTGGCGGCGGCCTGCGCCGAGGTCGAGCTGGTCTCGCACGCGGCAAAACAGGTCCAGCCTGGCTCGCAGCCGCGCGGCGAGGGTCACTACAAGATCGGTAATCCCTACGAAATCGACGGCATCTGGTACTATCCGGCGGTCGATTACGGCTACCGGGAAACCGGCATCGCCTCCTGGTACGGCCCCAAGTTTCACGGCAACCTGACGGCCAATGGCGAAGTCTTCAACCAGTATCAGGTATCGGCAGCGCACCGCACCCTGCCGATCCCCAGTATGGTGCGCGTGACCAATCTGGAAAACGGCCGATCCATCGCCGTTCGGGTGAACGATCGGGGCCCCTTCAAGAACGGACGCATCATCGATCTCTCGACCCGTGCCGCCCAGCTCCTTGGGTTCCACCGACAAGGCACGGCCAAGGTGTTGGTGGAGATTCTAGACCTTGAAAGCCGCCAGCTCGCCTCGGTAGCCCAGAGCCGCGATGCGGCGGCCACGGCGCCCGAGGCGGTTCCGGTGGTGGCCGTCCAGCAGGTGCCTCTCAACGGCAGCGTCAACGGCCGCCGTGCCGCCATCCCCAAACCGGCACCGGTGGCGGCCGCCACGGCGGCCAATGCCCGTCCACCGCTGAGCGAGCCGGAACTGGACGGCTTGGTGACCCGGCAGCCGGTGCGCGCGACCAGGATCTACGTCCAGGCCGGCGCCTTCCTGCGCCGCGACAACGCCGTGCGCCTCGGCGCCCGCCTGTCGATCTTTGGGCCCACCTCGATCACCGAGAGCCTGAAAAGCCAGAATCGCTTCTACCGGGTGCGTCTGGGCCCGGTCGGGAGCGTGGCCGATGCCGATCAACTGTTGGCCACATTGCTGCAAAACGGGCATACGGACGCCAGAGTGGTGATAGATTGAGGAAAATCAATATGTTATAGAGATATTCTTAGGTTATTTATAGCATTAGGAAATTTGTCTAACCGTTTGTGAAAACGAAAACAGAAGACACCGAGAGGTGGTGGGATGGATCAGATGACAAGGTGCCGAACGAAAGTTTGGGTCGAATTTCAGCGCACGGGGTTGGCGTCTTGTGCGCTGATGGTCCTGTTCGCCTTGGCGTCGCCCGCGCAAGCCATCGAAACCAAGGCGCGCGAAGCGATCCTGATGGACGCGGTGACGGGCGCCGTGCTCATGGAAAAAGATGCCGATGCGTCTATGCCGCCGGCCTCCATGAGCAAGATCATGACCGCTTTCATGGTCTTCACGCGCCTCAAAGAAGGCCGCCTGGCGCTGGACGACACCCTGACGGTCAGCGAGAAGGCCTGGCGGATGGGCGGCTCCAAGATGTTCGTCGAAGTCGGCAAGGAGGTGCGGGTCGAAGACCTGCTGCGCGGGGTCATCGTGCAGTCCGGCAACGATGCCTGCATCGTGCTGGCCGAGGGGCTGGCCGGCTCCGAGGAGGCCTTCGCCGAGGAAATGACCGTACTGGCGCGGGCCCTCGGCATGACCGGGAGCACTTTCGCCAACGCCACCGGTTGGCCGGATCCGGGCCATCGCATGACCGCACGGGACCTGGCCACCCTGGCGCTGCGGACCATCCAAGAGTTTCCAGACTACTACCGTTACTACAGCGAGAAGGAATTCGTGTGGAGCGACATCCGCCAGGGCAACCGCAATCCGCTGCTCTATAAGACCGTCGGGGCGGACGGCTTGAAGACGGGACACACGGAAGAGGCGGGCTACGGCCTGACGGCCTCGGCGGTCCAGGGCGAGCGCCGGCTGATCCTGGTGGTCAACGGGCTGGAGTCCGTACGCGCCCGCTCGGAGGAATCCGAGCGCCTGCTGCGCTGGGGATTCCGGGAATTCGACAATTATGCCCTGTTCCAGGCGGACGCGACGGTGGACGAGGCGCCGGTTTGGCTGGGCGAGGCGTCGACCGTGCCTCTGGTGGCCGACCAGGACCTCGTCCTGACCCTGACACGCAAGGCCCGCAAGGGCATGAAAGTCAGCGTCAACTACACCTCGCCAATCCCGGCGCCGATCCGCGAAGGCGAGGAGCTGGCCCAACTGGTGGTCACGCCGAGCGAAGGCGAAAGCGTGAGCTTTCCCCTCTATGCCGGCGCTGCGGTGGAGCAAAAAGGCGCCTTCGGCCGGCTCGTCGCCGCGGTCAAGTTCGTAATCTTCGGCGCGCCCTGATCCCATCGCGGCGCGAGAGGCCGCGCCGTTCGTTGACGCCTTCCTCATCGGCCCGCCACTCATTGACGTGTGTGGGGCGGGCCGTCAGGATCGCGGGGATCATGGCGGGGCGTTTCATCACCTTCGAAGGCGGCGAGGGGGCCGGCAAATCGACCCACGTGCGCCTGCTCGCGGAAGCCTTGCGGGCCGCAGGGGTGGGCGTCGTCGAGACCCGCGAGCCCGGCGGCAGCCCGGGCGCCGAACAGATTCGCGAGTTGCTGATCCACGGCGAGGTGGCGCGCTGGGACGCCATGACCGAGGCGCTGTTGCATTTCGCCGCCCGGCGCGATCACGTGACGCGGGTCGTCCAGCCCGCCTTGACCGCAGGCGATTGGGTGGTCTGCGACCGCTTTGCCGATTCAACCGTGGCCTATCAGGGATTTGGGCATGGTCTGGGCCCAGAGGTGATCGAGCAGCTTTACGACATCACCGTGGGTGCGCTCGCCCCCGACCTGACGGTAATCCTCGACCTGCCGGCCGACGAGGGCCTGCGCCGCGCCGAGGCGCGCAAAGCCGGCGGCACCCGCTACGAACGCATGGACCAGGCCTTCCACCAGCGCCTGCGCGAGGGCTTTCTCGCCATCGCCGAACGGTACCCGGAACGCTGCCTGGTGGTCGATACGAGCCAGCCGATCGACGCCGTGCAGCGGTCAATCAAAGAGGCCGTCGGCAACCGCCTGAGCGTGGAGTTGCCATGAACGCCGAGTCCGAAGGGTCAAACCTGCCCGCGCCGCGCGAGACTCCCGAGCTGACGGGGCAGGAGGCGGCCGAAGCCGTGCTGCTGCAGGCGGCGGAGCGGGGGCGGTTGGCCCACGCCTGGCTGCTGACCGGTCCGCGCGGCATCGGCAAGGCGACCCTGGCCTATCGTTTCGCCCGCTATCTCCTGGCCCGAGGAGAAGGATCGGAAGAGGGGCCGGGCCAAGAGCCGGGGCTGTTCGGCGTGCCCGCGCCGGCCGCTGGTGACCTGAGCGGAGGCATGGGCCTGGCGCCCGAGCATCCGGTGTTCCGTCGCGTTGCCTCCGGCGGACACCTGGACCTCACGGTCCTCGAGCCCGGGGTCAACGAACAGACCGGCCGGCCGCGGACCGAGATCACCGTCGACCAGGTGCGCAAGGCGACCGACTTCCTGCGCCTGACGGCGGCCGAAGGGGGCTGGCGCATCGTCCTGGTGGACAGCGCCGACGCGCTCAACACCAATGCCGCCAACGCCCTGCTCAAGATTCTCGAAGAGCCGTCCAAGCAAACGCTCCTGCTGCTCGTCAGCCACGCGCCGGGGCGCCTCCTGCCAACCGTCCGCTCGCGCTGCTGCCACCTTGCCTTGAAGCCCCTGGCGGAAGAGGCGGTTACGGACCTGCTGCGCCGCCAGCTACCGGATCTCGGCGCCTCGGAGGCCGCGAGCCTCGCGCGCCTCGCCGACGGCAGCATCGGCCGCGCCCTGGAATTGGCGGAGGTGGGCGGCCTCGAGCTTTACGCCGAACTCACGGCGCTTCTGAGCGGCCTAGCAGGCCGCGACGGCGAGCCCCCCGCGGGGTTCGACACCGAGCGCCTGCATGGTTTCGCCGACAAGCTCGCCCGGGGCAGCGACTTGAGCGCCTTTCGCGCCGCCCGCGACTTGCTGCTGTGGTGGCTCGGCCGCGCGGTCCGCGCGCGCACGCTAGGGCGTGTTCCCGAGGCCGTTGGCGAAGGCGAGGGGCCGGTCCTCAGCGGCCTGGCGGGGCGGGGCAGTCTTGCGGAATGGCTCGCGCTATGGGACAAGGTGAGCCACCTCTTGGCCCGTGTCGAGAGCGCCAATCTGGACCGCAAGCAGGCGCTGCTTGCGGCCTTTTTGGAACTGGAGGCGCTGGCGCGCGCGAAGTGATCCCCGCGACGTTCGCAATGCCGGACATCAGGTGTGCGGGAAAAGGACAGGCGGATGCCGGGGCCGAACCAGACACCCTATTACATCACGACGCCGATCTATTATGTGAACGACGCGCCTCACATCGGGCACGCCTACACGACGCTTGCCTGCGACGTGCTGGCCCGCTTCAAGCGGCTCGACGGCTACCGGGTGCATTTCCTGACCGGCACCGACGATCACGGCCAGAAGGTCGAGAAGTCCGCCCAGGCCGCCGGCATGGAACCCCAGGCCTTCACCGACCAGGTTTCGGGGAACTTCCGCCGGCTGGCCGAGGCCATGAACTTCACGAACGACGACTTCATCCGCACCACCGAGCCGCGCCACAAGCGCGCCTGCCAGGCGATCTGGCGCAAGCTGATGGAGGC
>JAUVQB010000183.1 GCA_030598385.1 Alphaproteobacteria bacterium
GGGCGAGGGACACCCGGCCATCTTCGAGCCTGCCATACTTGCCCAGGTTCTTGCGCTGGCGCTTGTTCACGGAGCCATACATCACAAAGAACGCTTTGGTGCCGCCATATGAGACACGCAGCCCCAGACCGCTGGTATGGGCGTCGAAGTAGTCGTCCTGTCGCGGCTTCGGCGGAATCGGCAGAGACTTCAGTCTTGAATCTGTGAATTTGAAGGTGCGTTTTGGCATGTTTACCCCCATAGGTGCAGCCATAGGTGCAGCATAATGCGGGGTAGTATGAAACACAAGAGGACAGGGTGGGGCAGGGCGGTATAGCCTCTATCCCTTGCATTCATTGGACTTTCAGGGTGTCGGAGGACAAAAACCTAGGACGGCCAGAGGCTTAGAAAACCCCTATTTTGGTGGCGACCGGCCACCGGCTGGCCGGCTCGATCATCGAAGACTGAATTCAGGAGGCCTCGGAGGAGGAGGCCGGCTCCGGGGTCAGGGCCACCTGCTCGCCCGGGATGCCCTTAAGGGCGAAGCGCCCGAGTTCGCGGAAGCTGCGCCGAGAGGACCGGGCCAGGGATTCGGAAACGACGATGGGGGGATCGAGATCGAGGCTGAGCCCTTCCAGGCGGGAAACCAGGTTGACCACCGGTCCGATCACCGTGAAGTCGAGCCGGTCGGCGGTCCCGATGTTGCCGTACATCACCTTGCCGACGCCGATCGCGATGCCGACGCGCACGGGTATGGCGCCTTGTTCCTGACGCTGCCGGTTCATCTCGTCGATCCCGGCCAGCGCCTCTTCGGCGGCGAGGATCGCCTTATCCGACGCCTCGCATTTGGCCTCCCTGGTTGATTCGCAAGAGAAGATCGCCAGCATGGCGTCGCCCATGAACTTCAAGATCTCGCCGCCGTGGGCCTCGACCGGCGCCGCCATACAATCGAAGTAGTCGTTGAGCAGGGCGATCACCGGTGCCAGTTCCTCGCACTGGGATAGCTTGGTGAAGCCGCGCAGGTCGCAGTACCAGACCACGGCGTGAATTTCCTCGCCTTGGCCCCGGCGCACGGCGCCGTTCAGAATGCGCTCGCCGCTGCCGCGCCCGACATAGGTGTCGAGCAAGCTGCGGGCCGTGCTCTGCGCCTGGTTCAACTCCAGCACCGCGCCGAAGGCGGGCAGGGTGGCCGCCAAGCTAGCCTGATCGAGCGCATCGAAGCCCTTATCTTCCTTGGTGGCGAAGCTGATGGCGTTGATCCGGCCGGTTGCGAAGGCGATGGGGAGCATGAGGTATTCGGCGTAACCGTCCCGGTGCAAATCTTCGATGATGGGAAATTCCTGCCGATCCTCGAGACTTGCGACCCGGCTGTGAACCTTGGCGCCGCCCTCGTAAATGATTCGCACCGGGCTCCGCAGATAGAAATCTTGGGACCGGTCGCCGTGGCGATGGCCGGTCTCTACCGAGCCGCCGGTCTCGCGCAGCCACAGGAGCGACCGGGCCACGATTTGCGGATGGAGCTGCGGCAAGTGGATGGTCGCCCGGTCGAGCGGCAGTCCGACCTCCCGCAGCCGTTGGCAATAGTATGTCAAGAGGTTCGAGGCGCGGCCGATGTTGAGGCGCTCCTCGAGCAGCCAGGTGACGATCGGCTGCACCCGCTTCTGGGCTTCTTCGTCGAGTGATTTTTCCAGGACGTCGCTCATCTCTGCTCGTTCTGTCTCACGCCCGCTTCTTCGGCTTTTCTAGGGCTCGCCCGACGTAGGGCGCCAGGTATTGCCCGGTGAAGCTGTCAGGCGCGGCGGCGACTTCTTCCGGCGTGCCGGCCACCAGCACGCGCCCGCCCTTGTTGCCGCCTTCGGGGCCCAGGTCGATGATCCAGTCGGCGGTCTTGATGACCTCGAGGTTGTGCTCGATCACCACCACCGTGTTGCCTTGCTCGACCAGGGCGTGCAGCACTTCGAGCAGCTTCCTCACATCTTCGAAATGGAGGCCGGTGGTCGGTTCGTCAAGGATGTAGAGGGTTCGCCCCGTGGCCCGCCGCGACAGCTCCTTGGCGAGCTTCACCCGCTGCGCCTCGCCGCCGGAGAGGGTGGTGGCCGGCTGGCCCACCTGAATATACCCGAGTCCGACCCGCTCCAGGGTCTCCAGCTTGTTGCGGATCGCCGGCACGGCCTTGAAGAAACCGGCGCCTTCCTCGACGGTCATGTCGAGGACGTCGGCGATCGACTTGCCCTTGAACTTGATCTCCAGGGTTTCGCGGTTGTAGCGCCGGCCCTTGCAAATGTCACAGCGGACATAAACGTCCGGCAGGAAGTGCATTTCGATCTTGATGACGCCGTCGCCCTGGCAGGCCTCGCAGCGACCGCCCTTGACGTTGAAGGAGAAGCGGCCGGGCTTGTAGCCGCGGGCGCCCGCTTCCGGCAGGCCGGCAAACCAGTCGCGCATCGGCGTGAAGGCGCCGGTGTAGGTGGCCGGGTTGGACCGCGGCGTGCGGCCGATCGGCGATTGGTCGATGTCGATCACCTTGTCGAGGTGCTCCAGGCCCTCGATGCGCTCGAAATCGGCCGGCTGCAGGCGGCTACGATGGAGGCGGCGGGCGATTGCCTTGTAAAGGGTCTCGACGATCAGCGTCGACTTGCCCGAACCGGAGACCCCGGTGACGCAGGTGAAGGTGCCGAGCGGCACTTCGGCGGTCACGGACTGCAGGTTGTGGCCCCGGGCGCCGAGGATGCGCAAGCTCTGGTCGCGCTGTCCCGTCCGCCGCTTCCGCGGCACCGGAATCTGGCGCAGGCCGGTCAGGTACTGGCCGGTCAGGCTCTCGGGCGATTGCAGGATCCTGTCGATTGTCCCTTCCGCGATGACCTGGCCGCCGTGGATGCCGGCGCCCGGCCCCATGTCGACGACGTGATCGGCGCTGCGGATGGCTTCCTCGTCGTGCTCCACAACAATGACGGTGTTGCCCAGGTCGCGCAGGCGCTTCAGGGTCTCCAGCAGGCGCGCGTTGTCGCGCTGATGCAGGCCGATGGAGGGCTCGTCCAGCACGTAGAGCACACCGGTCAGCCCGGAGCCGATCTGGGAGGCGAGTCGGATGCGCTGGCTCTCGCCGCCCGACAGGGTCGCCGAGGCGCGCGACAGGGTCAGGTATTCGAGGCCGACATCGACCAGGAAGCGCAGCCGCTCGTTGATCTCCTTCAGAATGCGATGGGCGATCTCGCGCTGCTTGTCGCTCAATTGGGGGTCGAGGCCCGTGAACCAGTCGGCGGCCTCGAAGACCGACATCTCGGCCACCTCGCCGATGTGCAGGCCGGCCAGCTTGACGACCAGCGCCTGGGGCTTGAGGCGGTGGCCGCCGCAGGCCTCGCAGGGTTGGCTGGCCTGGTACTTGCCGATCCCTTCGCGCACCCAGTCGCTCTCGGTCTCGCGCCAGCGCCGCTCCATGTTCGGGATGATGCCCTCGAAGGGCTTCGTCGTCTCGTAGCTGCGCAGGCCATCGTCGTAGCGCATGGTGACCGGCTCGTCGCCGCTGCCGTAGAGGATCGCGTTGCGCACGGCCTCGCCGAGCTCGTTCCAGGGCTCGGTGGTCGAAATGCCGAAGTGCCGGGCCAGGCTGTCCAGGGTCTGGGCGTAGTACTGGGAGGTCGAGGAGGCCCAGGGCCCGATCGCGCCCTCGCGCAAGGTTCGCTCGGGATGCGGCACCACCATGCCCGGATCGACATAGAGCGTGGAGCCGAGGCCGTCACAGGACGGGCAGGCGCCGAAGGGATTGTTGAAGGAGAACAGGCGCGGTTCGATCTCGTCGATGGTGAAGCCGGAGACCGGGCAGGCGAAGCGGGCCGAGAAGGTGTGCCGCTCGCCATTGTCGGCATTCTCGGTGAAGGCCAAGCCGTCGGCCAGCTCCAGCGCCGTTTCGAAGCTGTCGGCGAGGCGCGATTCCAGGCCCTCGCGCAGCACCAGGCGGTCGACCACCACTTCGATGTCGTGCTTCTTCTTCTTGTTGAGGGCCGGGGCCTGGTCGATTTCGTGCAGCTCGCCGTCGATCTTCACCCGCTGGAAGCCGCGCTTCTGCAAGTCGGCCAGCTCCTTGCGGTACTCGCCCTTGCGGCCGCGCACGATGGGCGCCAGCAGGTAGAGGCGCGTGCCGTCCGCCATCGCCACCACCCGGTCGACCATCTGGCTGACCGTCTGGCTTTCGATCGGCAGGCCGGTCGCCGGCGAGTAGGGGATGCCGA
>JAUVQB010000404.1 GCA_030598385.1 Alphaproteobacteria bacterium
CCCACCGGGAGCAAGACCGAGTAGGGGCGGTGGGCCCAGCGATGGGCCAGGCGGGTTTTCGCGCCGCCGCCCGGGTAGGTCGCGCGAGGCGTCCGGCAACGGGCGTCCCAGATGAATGGTCATCTCCTCGGGGATCCGGCAGCGCCGGCAACCGGAGGGACAGAACCCGGCTTACAGGCCGTCTGACCCGTCATTTTTCCGCAGAAAACGAGCCCAGGGCGCCGTTTTTCGCGGCCGTTCCGGCCGAGCTAATGTCCGATTCCTTTTATTTGGCCAACACCTAATTATCATAGAAAGAACGCAGGCAGAACGAATTCTCGCCATAATTCTGACCGAGAGTCGATTTGCTCGATGCTGGTATCAAGAGTCCGAGTTGAACGCCACTACATGAGCCGTTGCCAATTTTTGCTCCTAAGGTCTTGTTAAGACCATGTTATTACTTGTCATCCCATTGACACCCATGAAATCCCATGATATCCCAGTTTATTCCATGATCGGGCTGTCTCCTCCAGTGTGTCTAGGAGCGGGAGGCACGGCCAAGTTAGGGGCTTTTGGCGCAGACAGGAGAGGGTGGTGTCGGTCTATTTTGGCACCTTCGAAAACAAGGTGGACCGTAAAGGCCGGGTTTCGGTTCCCGCGCCCTTCCGGCAGATCCTCGCCACCTCTGCATTTCAGGGCATCATCGCCTTTCGCTACCAGGCGCCCGAGGCCGTGGAGGCCTGCAGTCTCGAGTTCATGGAGCGCCTCGACCAAAGCGTCTCCGACTTCGACCTGTTTTCCGAGGCCCACGACGATCTGGCCTTCAACATCTTCGCCGAATCCCATCAATTGCCGTTCGACGGCGAAGGCCGGGTGATCCTGCCGGCGGCCCTGCTGGAGATCACCGGGATTCAGGAGCACGCCGCCTTCGTCGGCAAGGGGCCGACGTTCCAGATCTGGGAGCCCTCCGCCCTGGCAGAGCGCAAGTCGGAGGCGCGCCAGCGCGCGCCCAACCTGACGCTGCGGCTGCGCCGCAACGAACCCGGCGGTGCCTCATGAGCCGCGCCAGCCAAACAGGCCGGGGGCGCCCCACCCCCGAGCACGCGCCGGGCCACGTGCCGGTCATGCTGAGCGAGGTGATCGAGGTGCTAGCGCCGCGCGAGGGCGCCATCTACGTCGACGGCACCCTCGGCGCCGGCGGCTATAGCCGCGCCCTCCTGGACGCGGCCGAGTGCACCGTCTGGGCCATCGACCGCGACCCCGAAGCCATCGCCCGCGCCAAGGTCCTGGCCGAACGCTATGCCGGGCGGCTCAGCCTGGTCGAGGGCTGCTTCGGCGACATGGACAGGCTCTTCGAAGCCCGCGCCGTGCGGCCAGGCCGCGGGGTGGGCGGCGGCGTGGGCGGCGGCGTGGATGGGGTCGCGTTCGACCTCGGCGTCTCCTCGCTGCAGCTCGACCGGCCCGAACGGGGTTTTTCGTTTCAGCGGGACGGTCCCCTCGACATGCGCATGTCCGGCCCCGAGGGCGCCCAGGGGCCAAGCGCGGCCGATACGGTGAACCACCTACCCGAAGGCGAGCTGGCCGATATCATTTGGCGCTACGGCGAGGAGCGCCAGTCCCGGCGGATCGCCAAGGCCATCGTGGCCGCCCGGCGGGTCAAGCCAATCACCCGCACCGGCGAGCTCGCCGAGATCGTCCGCCGCGTGGTCCGCCGTGGCCAGACGGGCCGCGACCCGGCGACCCGCACCTTTCAAGCGATCCGGATCCACGTCAACGACGAGATCGGCGAACTGCGCCGCGGCCTCGGCGCCGCCGAACGCCTGCTCGCGCCGGGCGGCTCGCTCGCCGTGGTTTCCTTTCACTCGCTCGAAGACCGGGAGGTCAAGACCTTCCTCAAGGAGCGCAGCGGTACGCGGGCCGGCACCACGCGCCATCTGCCGGAAGCGCCGCGCTCATCCCCCGACCCGACCTTCGAGCCCGCCGCCGGCCCGGCCCGCAAGCCCACCGCCGAGGAGTGCGCGGCCAACCCGCGGGCCCGTTCGGCACGCCTACGCGCCGCGCGCCGGACCGACGCGCCGGCCTGGAATTCAACCTCCAAGGAGCTCTCACCGTGACCCGATTTGCCGTCACCTGGATGTTTGTCGTGACTTGCGCCGCGCTCGCGGTCTTCTACGTCAGCCAAACCGTCGA
>JAUVQB010000478.1 GCA_030598385.1 Alphaproteobacteria bacterium
CCGGATCGACCATCAGCGCGACCCGTCGCTGGGCGATGGCGCCGATCTCGGCGATGGCGAGCGCGATCTGATCGGCGGCGAGCGCGACCGGCTCGCCGTGGAAATTGCCGCCGGAGACGATGGCGCCGTCACTCTCGAGCACCAGCGGATTGTCGGTCGCCGCGTTGGCTTCGATCTCCAAGGTGCGCGCGACGCTGCGCAGCACGTCGAGACAGGCGCCGGTCACCTGGGGCTGGCAGCGGATGCAGTAGGGGTCCTGGACTCTTTCATCGCCTTCGAGATGGGAGTCGCGGATCGACGAGCCCTCGATCAGGGTGCGGATCGCCGCCGCCGCCTCGATCTGGCCGCGATGTCCGCGCAGGGCGTGGATCTCCGCCCGCAGGGGTGCCGTGGAGCCCATGATCGCGTCGGTCGCCAGCGCAGAGGTGGCGAGCGCGGAAATGGCGCAGCGCCAAGCGTCGAACAGGCCGGCGAGTGCGAAGGCGGTGGAAAACTGGGTGCCGTTGATGAAGGCGAGCCCTTCCTTGGGCCCGAGGGGAATGGGCGCAAGGCCGGCCGCCTTGAGCGCCGCGCCGCCGGGCATCTGCCGGCCTTGAAACTCGGCCGTGCCCTCGCCGATGATGACCGCGGTCATGTGGGCGAGCGGCGCCAGGTCGCCGGAGGCGCCGACCGAGCCTTGCACCGGGATGGCGGGCGTCACGTCGCGGGCAAGCATCTGCTGCAGCAGTTCGATCAGACTCCAGCGGACGCCGGAGGCGCCACGGCCGAGCGACAGGAGCTTGAGCGTCATGGTGAGGCGCGCAATCCGGCGCCCCGCCAAGGCCCCCACGCCGCAGCAATGGGACAGAATCAGGTTGCGTTGCAGGGCGGCCGTGTCGGCGGCCGGGATGCGTTCCGAGGCGAGCTTGCCGAAGCCGGTGTTGACGCCGTAGATCGCCGCCTCGCCGACGGCGGCCTCGCCGATCACGGCGGCAGCGCGCTCCACCTGGGGTCGGCAGGCCGGGTCGAGCACGGCGGCGGGCGAGTTCCGGTAAAGCCCTTCGAGGGTGGCGAGGGAGGTGGCTCCCGGGTTTAGAACGACGCTTTCGCCCATCGGTGTCCTCCGACAACGGCGCAATCTCGAGACCGGCAGGCGATGGCCAAGGCGACGACTCCGGCGTGGCGCCCTCGGTGGGGCGGGGACTGAAGAGAAATGCGGGGGTCGCTGGCCAGCCCGGTCATAGTGAGAGATACACTGCCCGGGCCATGTTCGCCAAGCTCTACCGGTGGGCGGCGCATGGCCCGAGTTTCCCGGGCAGCTTCAGATTCATGCGTGTATCTCGCCCCCATTGCCCTTTATGATCTCGTTTGGCGCCGTTGATCGGCTCGCTGGTCATTGAATCCGTTGGGGAACCGGCCATGCGCTCCGCCGCTGAGCTCAAAGACAGGATCGCAGAAGACAGGTTCCGCGACGAAGGTGCAGCGGTGCGGGACTGCTTAAAGGCCCTGTCCCTCGGTCCCGAGGCTCGAGAACGCATCTCCGGGGCGGCGGTAGAGCTGGTCGAAACGCTGCGGGGGATGAGCAACCCGGGGATCATGGAGCAGTTCCTGACCACCTATGGCCTCTCGACGGAAGAGGGCGTCGCGCTCATGTGCCTCGCCGAGGCCTACTTGCGCACCCCGGACGCGCCGACCGTCGATGCCTTGATCCGGGACAAAATCGGCTCCTCCAACTGGCGCAGCCACCTGGGCG
>JAUVQB010000215.1 GCA_030598385.1 Alphaproteobacteria bacterium
CGTCGGACTACGACAAGGAGAAGCTGCAGGAGCGCCTCGCCAAGCTGGCCGGCGGCGTTGCGGTGATCCGGGTCGGCGGCGCCACCGAGATCGAGGTGAAGGAGCGCAAGGACCGGGTCGAGGACGCGATGAACGCCACCCGCGCGGCGGTCGAGGAAGGCATCCTGCCAGGCGGCGGCGTGGCCCTGCTCTATGCCGGCCGGGCGCTCGACAAGTTGAAGTTCGCCAACGACGACCAAAAGGTCGGCAGCGAGATCGTGCGCCGGGCGATCCAGTCGCCGGCGCGTCAGATCGCCGAGAACGCCGGCGAAGACGGCGCGGTGGTGGTCGGCAAGCTGCTCGACAAGGTCAGCCTGAACCGCGGCTTCGATGCCCAGAACGGCCAATATGTCGACATGCTGAAGGCGGGCATCATCGACCCGACCAAGGTCGTGCGCATCGCCCTGCAGGACGCGGCCTCGGTGGCCGGCATCCTGGTCACCACCGAAGCCATGGTGGCCGAGAAGCCGAAGAAGGACGAGCCGATGCCCGGCGGCGATATGGGCGGCATGGGCGGCATGGGCGGCATGATGTAAGACGCCTGAGCCATTAGGTTTTCGTGCCAAGGGCCGCGGCTTTCGCCGCGGCCCTTTCTTTTGCTTCGTTGTGATCGACGCCGACCCTCGCCCCCACCCAGTGCGGAGCACTCGCGCTTCGCGCGCCCCAATGATACTGCCCACGGGAGTCCAGGTGGTGGTCGGGTGGGGGCGAGGGCCGGAACCGCTACGAAGCGAAGCGAAAAACTAAGGCACGATGTAATGGGCGCGGGTGGCGAGCTCGATCGCGGCGGCTTCCAGGCGGGCAAGGCCGAGCCGACCGCGGAGCCAGCGCAGCAGTTCCAGTTCCGCCTGGTTGACGTCGGCGTCGGCCGCGGCGACGTCGCAGGCGAGCGCATAGGCGGTTTCCCGGAGTTTGGCCGGCAAGGCCTCTTGGATCAGGTCGCCGGCGGTGTCGAGACCCGCCGGATCGGCTAGCAGTTCGGCGCAAGCCTCCGCGGTCTTGCCCAGAGTAGCGAGGTTGTAACCTTGGAATATCGGCAAGTGCTTGATGATATCACCGATGGTGTTGAGCTCGGCATCGGTCATCTCTCCGTCGGATGCGGAGACCATGACCATGGTGTAAATCAGGGCTTCTTGGTGACCAATCATCGCCTCTCGCTCACTCTCTTTTCTGTCCCCCGCGACACGCCGGACGGGCGCGCACACTAGGCAGGCCCGGCGGCGAGCGTCAAGCGTCCGCGCGAAGGCCCGAAGCGAGAAACGTGCGTGTTTCCTCGACCGCCTCGGCGAGGCCGCAGCGCCGGGCCGAGACACCCTCGGGAAAGGCAGAGAGGAGCCGCGACGGCATCATGGGGTCGAGCAGCACGAAGACGCCGTGGTCGTCGGCGCGCCGGATCAGCCGGCCGTAGGCCTGCTTCAGCTTTAGCCGCGTGATCATGTCGTCATAGGCCCGGCCGCCGAAAATCTCCCGGCGCGCCCGGTGACGAATATCCGGCCGGGCCCAGGGTACGCGGTCGAAAACGATCAGGCGCAGGGCGCGGCCGGGCACGTCCACACCGTCGCGGACGGCGTCGGTGCCCAACAGGCAGGTATTCTCCTCGGCGCGAAAGATATCGACCAGGGTCGCGGTGTCCATGCCGTCGACGTGCTGGGCAAAGAGCGGGATGCCCGCCTCCTCCAAGGGCGCCGCGATCCTCTGGTGGACGGCGCGCAGGCGTGCGATCGCGGTGAACAGCCCGAGCCCGCCGCCGTCGGCGGCGCGGAACAGCTCGCGATAGGCCGCGGCGACCTGATCCATGTCGTCCTTGCGTACGTCTCCGACGATGAGAACGCGGGTCTGACTGGCATAGTCGAAGGGCGAAGGAACGCGTACGCGCACGGCGGGCGCCGCCAGATGGGCCGCGCCGGTTCGCATCTCCGCCGCCGCCCAGTCGTCTTCCGTGTCGCCGGTGCCGTCGGTCAGGGTGGCCGAGGTGACGGCGGTGGCTTGGGCTTGGGCCAGCACCGCCTCGGCGAACGGCCGGGTCGGGTCGGTCCAGTGGCGATGCAGGCCGACATCCAGGTCGCGCCCGTTGCTGCGGGTCACTTCGAGCCAATCGACGAACTCGGGCGGCGTTTCGCTGGCGAGCGCCGCCAGCATGTCGCGCCAGGCGGCGATCTGGTCGATTGCACGGTGACGCAGGCTGCGGCACGCACCGTCGATGCGGCGGCGGGTTTCGCCGGTCAGGCGGTCGGCGTCCTCTTCCAGGCGCGCGGCGAGGCGCAGGTTGAGGCGCTTCAGCGGATCGGCCAGGCGCGCCAGGGCGCCTTCCAGCTCCGCCGCGGCCTCGAGCAGCCCGGGCAGCGGGGGGTGCGGCTCGGTTTCCAGGCTGTAGGGCCCGTCGGGGTTCCTGGCGCGGGCATAGACCTGATCGCGCGCGAGGCCCAGGAAGGCCTCCGCCGGGCCGTGGGGTGCGCCGTCGCGCAGCCTCTGCTGCCAGCCATCGGACACCAGGGTCCGGGCGGCCGAGAGGGCGGCCTCCAGGGCCTCGTCGGCCGGTTCGTCGCCGGCGACCACGTCCTCCAGCCGCCGCCTGAGGCCGCGCAGGCGCCCGGCACCGCGCCCGCGGGCTTCCGATCCGAGCAGCCAGCGGCGCAGCTCCAGCGTCTCCTGGCCGCTCAAATGGGCGGAAAAGGCGCTGTCGGCGGCGTCGAACAGGTGGTGGCCTTCGTCGAACACCAGATGACTCGGAAGGGCGCCCTCCTCGGCCGCCCCGCGGGCCGCCTGGACCATCACCAGGGCATGGTTGGCGACCACCATGGCGGCGCGGCGGGCGCGGCGGATGCCACGCTCGATGAAGCACTTGCGATAGTGGAAGCAGGCCGAATAGATGCACTCTCCGCGCCGGTCGGTGAGGCCGAGCGTCGGCCCGCGGCCGATCAGCTCGGGCAGCCAGCCGGGGAAATCGCCGCCGACCATGTCGCCGTCGCGGCTGTGGGCGGCCCAGCGGGCCATCAGGCCCGCCGCTACCGCGTCGCCGGGACGCACCGTCACGCCCTTCGCCGCCTCTTCGAAATTGAGCAGGCAAAGGTAGTTTTCGCGGCCCTTGCGGATCACCACCTGCTCGCTCTTCTCCTGCGGCTCGGGGTAGAGGCGGTCGAGCTCCTGGTCGATCTGGTGCTGCAGGTTGCGGGTGTAGGTGGAGATCCAGACGGCACCCCGGTTGGTTTCCGACCAGAGGCTGGCCGGCGCGATATAACCCAGCGTCTTGCCGACGCCGGTCCCCGCCTCGGCCAGCACCACGATCGGATCGTCGGCCGAGTCCCGCGGCCGGAAGGCCTGGGCCAGGGCGGAGGCGTAGTCCGATTGCTGCGGCCGCGGCTCCGCCGCCGCGCCGAGCAGCTCGCTGAGGCGGGCCCTGGCCAGGGCCGGGTCGACCGGCTCGGTCCCCGGCGGCGGCGCCGGCGGCGGTTCCTCCCACTCGGGCAGTCGCGTCCACACGTCGAGGCCGGTCCCCTGGGGCTTCCCCTGGGCCTGGCCGGTCGGCCCGTGAGGCGTCCCCAAGGCGCCGAGCACGGCCGGGCCCCAGCGCCAGCCGCCCCGCGCCATGACCCAGGCGATGCCGGCGCACACCGGCTCCTGTTCCGCCAGGCGGGCGGCGCATTCCTCCAGCAGCCTTTGGGCGGCCGCGGCCAGAACCTCGGCGCTTTCGTCGAGATCCTTGGGCGCCGCCAGGCCCAGCGCCTGGGCGAGGCCGAGTGGGGTCGGCACGCAGAA
>JAUVQB010000161.1 GCA_030598385.1 Alphaproteobacteria bacterium
TAGCTCATGTCGATGGCGAATGCGCCCATGCCGAGGATGACGACCAGCGAAACCGCCGAGACCGCCGCGATGGCGCCGTCTCGATCGCGCAGGAATTGGCCGAGAAAATTCCCCTTGTAGTCCCGGGGCCCCTCGTCCTCATGCCCTCGCTCGGCGGAGCGGTGCGACCCCGGCGAATGGAAGGCTCGGCAAATTTGCCCAGCGATCCTAAACACAGTCGTCTTCCTTGCGCATGGTGACCTCGGCGGTCAGGGTTTTGCCTTCGAAAAAGCCGAAGATGTCCATCAGTGCCGCCTGGGATGCGTCCACGGAGATCCGCACCGTCGCCTTGTCTTCGGCGGGGCACTCGTCGCTGGCGTCGACCAGAAAATCGGTTCCCCAGAAGGTCAGATAGGTGCAGGCGACATATTCGGCCGAATCCAAGATCGCCGCCTCATCGGAATCGCATGTTACGGCCCCCAACGAGAAAGACGCCTCGGTCACGGCCATCTCCCGAACGGCCTCCCGCGCCGCGTTGACCATGTTGTTCTCCATGAACAGCGCCGTCGCGAAGGCGACAATGCTGAACAGGCAAAGGATAAAGACCGGGAGGACGAGAACGAATTCGGAAGCAGCCGCGCCATCGCGCGAGGAGGCGAACAAAATCGCTGCCCTGGCTCGCCCACCGGTGGCGCGCCTGCTTCCTCTCTGCCGCTGCAAGTCCCGCATGATAATCCCCCTCCCCCGCAGGAGGCGTTTCGGGCCCGTCCTCACCGGCCCGAAGATGCCTCCCATACGTCTACAAGCAGCCCACCTCCACGCAATCCGCCGCGTCATGTATCACCAACGTAAGCGTGTCCCCCAAGACGGCGGCGGCCAGCGCGACCAGCACAACGAGGGCGGCGATCAACATGCCGTATTCGGCTGCCGCGGCGCCGCTCTCGTCGCGCAATAAATTCATCAGTCGCGTTGCTGGACTCTTCATCAAATTTTTCCGTCAACTTCAGTCCTACTAACATCACATAGTCGAAATCACCGTTTGTCTTGGTGATCTCACAAGTTAGTCTGGAGGACTTCAAAGCCTCCTCGCTATAGAAACTTGCGTATAGGGGATCTACAAATTTCGCGAGTTCGTCAGCCCCGCTCTGCGGGCCGCCGCCATGCCGATTGGGCCCGCGACGGCGGGGCCTCGGGCCGGGCCAGCCCGGTCAGCGCGGCGGGCTTCCGGATGTTTCCGTGGCCCGCCGGCCTGCTCGACAGTCCGCGGATCCTATGCCATGTATGGCCATGCGCGGGTATCCCATGCCGCGCAATCAACGGCCCTGTCCGGATCGGCGGATCGGCGGCACTGGAAGGCCCGGCTCAAGAGCTGCACGAGAGCAACCATGTCCGACACGCCTAGCTCAGTGGATGATCGCCCAGACGCGGCCCTGCCGGACGCCGAAGCCTTGGCGCGGTCGAGCTGGAGCGAGGAGGAGCTGACCTGGGAGCAGATTCAGGAGACCGCCGCCGAGGCGCTCCTGGCCGGCGACTGGCGGCAGGCCAGCTCGCTCTGGGCCTTCGCCCTGGACCTCGCCCGCGTGTCCTTCGAGGCTTCCGACCCGCGCCTGGCGACCAGCCTCGCTAACAAGGCCGTCGCGGTTCGGCGGGACGGGAAGGAGGCGGCCGCCGGCGATCTGTTCGACGAGGCGCTCGCGGTCTGGGCCTGTTCCGGCCCCTGGGTCCTGGCCCTCGCGCCGGAACGCCGGGCGCGAAGCTCCACCTTTCGTCTGCGCCTCGCGGCCCGCCATCCGGGCGGCTACGACCGGCACGCCCGCGCCCGCTACACGGCCCTAGCCGAGGAGGGCCATGCTGCGGCCCAGGCGCTCAAGGACGGCGGTCAGGCGCCGCGCGGCGCCCTCGCGCGCTGGCGAAAAGAGCGGCCGGCGGGCTATGTGGACGCACGCAAGTTGCTGGCCGCCGTGTTGCTGCTCGCCGATCCCGCAGGCTGACAAAACCGACAGGCCACGCCGCCTGCTCGGGATCACGCCGTGATCACCGGCATCTCCCGGGGCGCACGCCGGGTCAGAAGCTCTGCGCCGTCTTCGGTGATCACCACGTTTTCCTCGTGCAGCAGCATGCAACCGGGGGCGTACTCCATGCCCGGCTCGATGGTCATGACCATGCCGGGCGCCAGGGCCGTGTCGTCGCCCGGCATGTTGGACGGCGGCTCGGTGAGCTGCATTCCCAGCCCGTGGCCCATGCGCCCGACGTTGAGGCCTTTCGAACCGGCTACTTCCAGCACATCGGCCATGGCGCGCCAGAGGTCGGTGGTGGTCGCGCCGGGCCTGGCGGCGGCGATGCCGGCCTCGGTCGCGCCCCACACCGCCTCGTGGGCGCGCTTAGCCGCGTCCGAAATGTGCCCGAAGGCGAAGTTCCGGTCGAAATCGCAGAAATAGCCGTCATAGGTGGCGCCCGTGTCGATGAAAAGCACGTCGCCATCGTCCAGGCGGCGCTCGCTCGGTCCGACGATGCATTGGCTGTAGCCGCCCTTGCCGGAGACAACGGCGACGAAGGGCGCAGAGTCGGCGCCTTGCTCGGCCAGCTCGATCTGCATCTTTCGCCGAACCTCGATCTCGCTGTCTCCGATGCGGAGTTTTTGCGGCAGCGCCTCGAACGCCGTGCTCGCGATCTGGCAGACGTGGCGCAGCCGTGCGACCTCCGCCGGCGACTTCACACGGCGCAGCGACCAAAGGGTCGGCGAGCCGTCGGCGAAAGCGAGGTTGCCGACCCGGTCCCGCAGCTCGTCGAAGTCCTTGAGCGGCATGCGCACCACCGATTCCCGGCCCATCTCCCAGCCAATCCGCCCGAAGCGCCGGGGCAGGGAGAGAAGCGTCGCCTGCAGCAGCGAGACCCCGTCGTCGTCGGGCCGCGGCGCGGGCCAGGTGCGGATGTCCTCGACCCAGGTCTCGGCCATGCCCGGCTGGCCGATCTCCGGGATCACCGCGATCACGGCTCCCTCGCGCGGCACGACAATGAACCACGGCCGCGTCGGACTTTCCCAGAACTGGGTGTTGAAGCCGGTGAAATAGCGGACATTGGGCGCCGTCGTCACGACCAAGGCGTCCAGCTCGTCGGCGGTCATGGCCGCCTGGGCGCGCGCCAGGCGCGCCTCGAACTCGCCGCGATCGAAGCCGCGGCCGACGGTACCCGGCGCCCTAGTCACCGCCCGGCTCCCCGGCCAGCCGCCGCCCGATGGTGCCGTAGATCAGCGGGCGGGCCTGGTCGACCGCCATCTCGCGCAGCAGCATCTCGCTGACGACGGTCAGCACAATGACGCCGACGATCGGCCCGAAGACGGTCGCGGGACCGCCGACGATCACCCAGATCAGCACGAAGACCATCTCCTCCACGTCGGAGCGATTGGGGTCGATGGTGCCAAGATAGTGCGCCAACAAGGCGCCCGCCATGCCGCCGAAGACGGAGGCGGCCAGACCCGCCGTCGCCGCGCCACGATACGGCATTGAGACTGCCGGGTAAATCGCGACGGAGCGCCGGGACTGAGAGGGGCCGGAGCCCATATCCAGGGCCCGCGCCAATTGCCGCTCGCGCCCTGGACGTGCCTCGCCCGACGGTCTAGACCTTTCTTCTAAAAGCGGCTTCAGGACTCAATCCGCCTGCGATAGTCGATCGAGTAAGCTGGAACGATCATCGAACGCCATCCGCGCCAACGAACGGGAGAACATCATGGGCGACGTCAAGAAGTGGGGGTCCGAGGACTTTTGGGGCCTCGGGTACGAATTCGATCCGCAATGGCTTCTGACCCCGGCGCAGCATGAGATCCAGGAAAAGCTGATCGCCCTCTGCCAATCGACGCTGCGTGACAACGCCATCGAGAGCGACAAGCAGCTCCTGTTCCCGCGCAAGAACTTCGAGGCCCTCGCCGAACAAGGTCTGCTCGGTCTCCTGGTGCCGAAGGAATTGGGCGGCTTGGGCGAGAACCACGTGGCGGCCGCCATGGTGGTGGAAACCATCGCGCGCTACGGCTGCCCCTCCACCGCCATGTGCTACACCATGCACATCGGCGCCGCCGCCGCCGCCCTGCTGCGCTATCACGAGAGCGATGTCATCCAGGACATCATGCGCCGCATCGACAGCGACTGCCTGGTCGGCACGCTGTCCTATTCCGATCCCGAGACGGGCTCGCACTTCTGGTATCCGATCTCCTCGCACGCAGAGCGGACCGAAGACGGCTGGAAGGTCATGAAGAAGGCCTCCTGGACCACCTCCGGCGGGTTCGCCGACTGGTACATCGTGCAGACCACCAGCCCGGATTTCGCCGGCGATTACTCGAACCTCTCCTGCTTCCTCATCCTGGGCGACGAGATCCTCTCCGATCCCGCCAACTGGGACGGCCTCGGCCTGCGCGGCAACCAATCGGGCCCGATCAAGGTGGACGACGTCACCATCCCCGAGGAGCGTCTCGTCGGACCGGTCGGCGACGGCGCCTCGTCCAACGACGAAGCGGTCGACCCCTTCTTCCTGCTCTGCTCGTCGTCGTGCTGGAACGGCATCTCCATGGGCCTGATCGACATCACCAAGCGCCACACCACGCGGAAGAAGCACGTGGACGTCGGCATGCGCGTGTGCGACTACCCGACCATCCA
>JAUVQB010000244.1 GCA_030598385.1 Alphaproteobacteria bacterium
GCCGGCCTGCCAGGGATAGTAGTCCGCCGTCGGCTCGATCGAGAATTCGACGTAAGCGCCGGCGTTGGCAATCGCCCCCATCATGTGCAGCGAGAAGACCGTGACCAGGCTCAGGTTGGCGGAGTGGGGGACGCAGGGAAGGCCCGCCGCCTCGGCCATCTTCGCCACCCGGAGCGCGCGGGCGAGCCCGCCGATGTAGCAGATGTCGGGCTGGACGATGTCGACGGCGCGGGCGTCGACGATCCGCCGCCAGGTAACGAGATCGCAGTCCTGCTCGCCGCCCGTCACGTCCAGGTCGAGGGCGTCGGTCACCTGCTTGGTCCAGTCGATCTCCCAATAGGGACAGGGCTCCTCGAAGTGGCAGACGCCATGGTCTTCGAGCATCCGGCCCACCTCGATCGCCCGCTTCGGGGTGTAGCAGGAGTTGGCGTCGACCAGCAGCGCCGCCTCGTCGCCCAGGGCTTTCCGCACGGCGGCGACCACCGCCTCGCTGCGGCCCGGCCATTCGTCCTCGTCGTGGCCGCATTCCCGGCCGACACGGAACTTGAAGGCCCGGTAGCCGTCTTCATCGCGCAACCGCGCCAGGCGGGCGGCCTCGTCCTCGGGCGTGATGTCCCGGCGCATGCTGGAGGCGTAAACCGGAAACGGCCGCGGCGTGCCGCCCAAGAGCTCGCATACGCTCTTGCCTTCCAGCTTGCCGCGCAGGTCCCAGAGGGCGGTGTCGAGCCCAGCCAGGGCGCGGCGCAGGTAGGAGCCCGGGAATTTGTGCTCACGCTCGGGGATGAGGTCGACCAGGCCGTCGATGTCGAGGGCGTCGTGGCCCAGGGGATAGCCGAGGGCATGGGGCGCCACCTGGCGGTGCAGCACCAGGGCCGAGATGTCGGCGTTGTAGGTCGACACCTGGCCCCAGCCCTCGGCGCCGTCGTCGCTTCTGACCCGCACCAGGCCGACGAATTCGGTGCTGAAGGTCTCGATGCTTCGAATTTTCACAGGGCTCGAGACCGGTTCAGAACACGATGACGTTCCTGAGCGCCTCGCCCCGGTTGACCGAGGCGATGGCCTCGTTGATCTGGTCCAGCGGATAGCGGGCGGTGATCAGCTCGTCCAGCTTCAGGCGGCCCTGCTGGTAGTGGGCGACCAGCCGCGGCAGGTCGACGCGCAGGCGCGTGGAGCCCATCTTGCTGCCGAGGATGCGCTGGCCCCGGTCGGCGAAGCCGAGCGGCTCGAACTGGGCCATGGCGCCGGCCGCCGGCATGCCGACGACCACCAGGGTGCCGGCGTTGCGCAGCAGGCCGAGGCCCTCCTCGATCGCCTTCACGCTGCCCACGGTGACGAAGACGAAATCGGCGCCGCGCCCGTTCGTCAGGCCCCTCACCGCCTCCAGGGCATCGTCCACCGCCGGATTGACGCCGTCGGTGGCGCCGAAGGTCTTGGCCGCCTCCAGCTTGGCGTCGGAGAGGTCGAGGGCGATGATCGGCTGGGCGCCCGACAAGGCGGCGCCCTGGACCGAGTTGAGGCCGACCCCGCCGGTGCCGATCACCACGACGCTGCTGCCGGCCTGGACCTTGGCCGTGTTGACCACCGCGCCGAGGCCGGTGATGACGCCGCAGGCGAGCAGCGAGGCGCTGTCGAGCGGCACCTCCTTGGGGATCGGCACGACCTGGGATTCTTCCACCACCACATATTCCGCGAAGGCGCCGGTCCGCAAGCCCTGCTTGATGCGCCCGCCGTCCTTGTCGTGGTGGCAGTCGTTCTTGTCGAGCCGGAACACGGTCTCGCACATGTGGGGATCGCCTTGGGTGCAGAAGAAGCAGTCGCCGCAGGAGCGGATCAGGGTCACCACCACGTGGTCGCCGGTGGTGGCCAGGCTAACTTCGGGCCCGACCTCCTCGACCACCCCGGCGGCCTCGTGGCCGTAGATCGCCGGCAGGCGGCCGCCCCAGGCGCCCTCGGCATAGTGAATGTCGCTGCGGCAGATGGCGCAGGCGGCGAGCTTCACCCTCACCTCGCCGGCCTTGGGCGGGTCGAGGGTGACCTCCTCGATTACCAGCGGCTTTCCGAACTCGTAACAGACGGCGGCTTTCATGGCTCGTGGTCCTCTTCGGCGCGGGCGTCAACGGCCGGTCAGATTAAGCGCACGCACGCCCGAGCGTCATGGGAATTTCGCATCAAAGCGAGTGATTTTTCGCCATGGTTCTGCCGGTGCATCCCGCCGTTGCCAGAGGCGGCTGAAAGCGTGCTAGCATCGCCTGCGGTCGTATTGGTGACTTGGATCTGCCGGAGCGAGCATGCCCACCTATCAGCAGACCTATCGCATGCAGCCCGCGACGGCGCATCCGCCGCAGCAATCGCCCGCCCGCTACACGCGCCTATCCGTCCATCCGGTCTCCGGCGCGCTCGGGGCCGAGGTCACGGGCGCCGAGCTCGGCGATTGCGACGCGGCGACCTTCGCGGAACTGGAGCGCGCGCTCACCGACCACCTCGCCCTTTTCGTCCGGGATCAGGCGCTCGATCCGGAACAGCAGATCGCGCTGGCCCGGCGCTTCGGCCCGCCCATGCCCTGGCCCTACGCCAAGCCCTTGCCGGGCTATCCGGAGATCACCGAGCTCAGATCGGAGCCGGAAGACCAGTATAATTTCGGCGGCAGCTGGCATCAGGATTCCCTGAACTTCGAGCGCCCGCCGAAGATCACCATGCTCTACGGCGTCGAATGCCCGGAGGTGGGCGGCGATACCTCCTTCTCCAACCAATATCTCGCCTGGGACACCCTGGCCGAGGACCTGAAGGAGAAGCTCACGGGTCTAAAGGCGGTGAACTCGGCGGCAAAGTCCTATTCCGGACAGGTCGGCACCGACGAAGTGAAAGACCACACCGCGACACCGCTCACCTTCACCCTGGATCAGGAGCAGGAGATGGAGCACCCCGTCGCCCAGACCCACCCGGTCACCGGCCGTAAGGCGCTCTACGTGAACAACGCCTTCACCGCGCGCTTCAGCGGCATGAGCGAGGAGGAGAGCCTGCCCCTCCTGCACCAGCTCTGGGAGCACGCCATCACGCCGGAGTTCACCTGCCGCTTCCGCTGGCAGAAAGGCACCCTCGCCATCTGGGACAACCGCTGCACCATGCACTACGCCCACAACGACTATGCCGGCTGCCGCCGGGTGATGCGCCGCATCCCGATCGAGGGCGACCGGCCGGTCTAGGGACCGACATCAATAGGGGGTAAGCGATGACGTCCGATCTGAGACACCGTATCCGCGCGGGCGAGCCGCTCATCGGCACCTGGGTAACCCTGGGCGACCCGGCGCTGATCGAGGTGCTGGGTGGGAGCGGCTTCGACTTCCTGCTGCTCGACGGCGAGCACGCGCCCCTCGACGAGCGCACCCTGCTCGCCCAGGCGATCGCCGCCAAGGCGGCCGGCGTGCCGATCATGTACCGGGTTCGCAGTAACGAGACGGCCCGCCTCAAGATCGCCCTCGA
>JAUVQB010000323.1 GCA_030598385.1 Alphaproteobacteria bacterium
CAGCATGCCGCCCAGGGCATGACGGCCGACCTCCGCCGGCAGCCAGCGTTCGGAGGGGTCGCGCTGCTCGTTGGTGCCGCCCTTGGTGTAGGTGAAGACCTCGTCCAGGCCCGGCAGCGGGTCCTTCACCAGCCGAACGACCTCAGGCGACCCGCCGCGCCACAGCGAGACGTTGTGATGACAGCCGTTGGCCGGCATGCCCATGTAGGGTTTCGACATGAAGACCGCGATCAGGTCGAACTCCCGCGCCACCTGGGCGCAGATCTGGCGATAGGTGGTCAGCCGGTCACTGGTGCGCAACACGTCGTCGTACATCCAATTCAGCTCGACCTGGCCCGGTGCGTCCTCGTGGTCGCCCTGGATCACGTCGAGCCCCATGGCAATCGCGTAGTCATAGACGCGCAGCCAGACATCGGACAACTGCTCGAATTGATCGATATGATAGGCGTAGGGCTTGGTCGTGCCCTTGTAAGGCTCGTTGTCGTCGCCCGGCTTGAGCCAGAGCATCTCCGGCTCGCAGCCGACGCGCATGTGAAGGCCGTCGTGCGCCGCGCGGAACGCGGCGTCGATGCGCATGAGGTTGCCGCGGCAATCCATCTCCATGTGGGCGCCGGGGCAGTGCTCTTCCTCGCGGTTCCAATAAACCGTGCAGAAGACCCGCGCGAGGCGCTTGTTCCAGGGTAGCTGGCAGAAGGTTTCGGGATCGGGAAGGGCGAGCAACTCGGAGGCGTTGGGGGGAAAGCCGATCAGGTTGCCGTCGCGGTCCGCGAAGACGTTGGTCAGCCCGCCGATCCAGGTCTGCACGCCGTCCATGGCGACCTGCTCCCAATGGAAGGTGGGCACCGCCTTGCCCATGATCCGCCCAGTGATGGAAACATATTGGTAGTAAATGTAGTCGATCCCCAGCTCGTCGATTTTGCCGCGCACCTGCTTGATGCGCTCGGCCCTTTCCTCGCCGGCCACCGCCCTGTCGAAATCCGTCACGCTATTCCCCCTGTTAATTGTCGTGTTCTCTAATCATCCAACCCGTTACCTGCCTTCAGACCACCTCGATGTAGCGGGCCCGTTCGAAGGCGCTCACATGCCGCTCGATCGCCTCGACCTCTCGCCTGCGTGAGGCCACGAAGTGGTCGATGAAAGCGTCCGAGAAACATTCACGGGCCGTTTTCGAAGCCGCCAGCCTCTCGCTGGCCTCCGAGAGATTGCGCGGCAGGGCCTCGAGGCCCTCCGGCACCAAATCCCGGCCATCGCCGGTGACCGGCTCCGGCGGCTCGGCCGCCTGCTCCAAGCCCCACAGGCCCGCCCCCAGGCAGAGGGCCATCGCCAGATAGGGATTGGTGTCCGCGGCCGGGACCCGAAACTCCACCCGCGCCTCCTCCGGCGCCGTGGCAATCGCCCGCACCGCCGTGGTGTAGTTTCCGACACCCCAAGTCGGCGTGCGCGGCGCCCAGTTGCCCGGCACCAGGCGCCGGTAGGCGTTGACCGTATGGCTGCAAAGCGCCAGGCATTCGGGCAGCAGGGTCACCAGGCCGCCGATGAAATGACGCATGGGCGCGCTCAGGCCCGCCGCATCGTCCGGATCGTGGAACAGGGGCGCGCCGGTGTCTTTGTCCGCGAGGGAGAGGTGGACGTGCCCGGACAGGCCCGGAAAGTCGGTCGAAAGCTGCGCCATGAAGGAGGCGGTCAGGTCTTGCTCGCGGCAGAAGGCCTTTGTGAATAGCTTAAAGAGGGCGGCATCGTCGGCCGCGGCCAGCGCGCCGCGCGCCGCCAAGGTCGCTTCGAAGCAGCCCGGCCCCAGCTCCATGCCCAGGCGATGGAGCGGGATGCCGAGAACGCGGACCATGTCTTCGAGGCCGGCCACGAAGCCGGCGTTGGTGGCGGCGGTCACGCCGGACCAGCAGCGATTGTCCGCCGCAAACAGGCTCAGGTCGTCGAAGCGCTTGTCCCGCAAAGACCCGGCCGATTCATCGAGCACGATGAATTCGAACTCGAGGGCGGCGCGTACGCCGAAGCCCATGGCCTCGGCCCGGGCCAATTGGGCCTTGAGCAGCTCCCGCGGGGAAAGCTCTCGCGACGGCCCGGCATAATCCGCGATGATGAGGCCGGCATCGGCCTCGAAGGGATAGCGCCTCAGGCTGGCCGGATCGAGGTGGACCGGCTCGTCCACATAGGGCGCTTCGCCATAGACGCTTTCGCTCGAATCCCATTTGTGCAGCACGTTACAGAAGGAATAGCCGCCCGCGAGCGCCCGGCGCACCTGATCGATCGGCAGGCGCTGCTCGCGGAAGGCGGCGTCGAGATCGAAGATGCCGACGTGGACCCGCTCGATGCCGTTGCCCTCGAGGACCGCGAGGGCGTCATCGGCGTCCTTCGGGCTGGCCAGAGCCTCCATTGCCATTCTTTCGTCCATCTCTTCCCCCGCGTCCGGTCCGCCTCGCCGGCCGGATCACTCGTCCTCTTTCATAAGCAGGTAGACGGACAGCACAATCAGCACCAGGGAGCCGACCACGATCAGGGTGCCGATGGCGTTGATCTCCGGGGTAATGCCGCGGCGGATGGTCGAATAGATGTACATGGGCAGTGTGTTTTCGCGACCGGTGAGGAAAAAGGTCACCGGAATCTCGTCGAAGGAAAGGGTAAAGCTCAGCAGGGCGGATCCGATGATCGCGGAGCGAATGTTCGGAAGCGTGACGAACAGGAAGGTCTGCCAGGGCTTGGCGCCGAGGTCGCTCGAGGCCTCCTCGACGTTTCGATTGAAGCGCTGCAAGCGGGCGAAGACCTGCGTGATGACGACGGCGCTCAGCGCCGTTCCGTGGCCGAGGATTACCGTGAACAAGGAGAGGTCCAGCCCCATCGCCCGAAACATATTGAGCATGGCGATACCGGTGATCAGCCCCGGCA
>JAUVQB010000488.1 GCA_030598385.1 Alphaproteobacteria bacterium
GAGCATTGCTGGATGGCCTTGGCGAGCGCGGCAAACATGGCGGCCCTCCATGTAGCGTGGCCCGGACTCCCAGACAACCCAAGAGAATGCCGCCGCGAGCTCCCGAGCTGGAAAAGGCGTTGCTTGGCCTTGGTTTGGCCGGCTTTCGGGCGTAGCTTTACGCCGCTTCGAGGGCGCAACGAAAAGCGGGAACTGGCATGCCGGAGTCGGGGTACGACGTGGTCGCGATCGGCAACGCGATCGTCGACGTGGTGGCGAGCGCCGAGGAGGCGTTTCTCGCGGCCGAGGGCGTGCCCAAGGGCGCCATGACCCTGATCGACGCCCCAAGGGCCGAAGAGCTATACGCGCGCATGGGGCCGGGGCTCGAGATGTCGGGCGGCTCGGCGGCCAACTCCATGGTGGGCCTGGCCGGCCTCGGCGGACGCGGCGCCTTCATCGGCAAGGTCTCGGACGACCAGCTGGGCGCGATCTTCCGCCACGATATCCGCGCCGCCGGCGTCGGCTTCGACACGCCGGCCGCCCTGAAGGGGCCGCCCACCGCGCGCTGTCTGGTGTTCGTCACGCCGGATGCCCAGCGAACCCTCTGCACCATGCTGGGCGCCTGCACCGAGCTGGGGCCCGAAGACATCGACGAAGCCGCCGTGAGGGCGGCCAAGGTGACCTACCTGGAGGGCTATCTGTGGGACCCGCCGCGGGCCAAGGAGGCCTTCGTGAAGGCTGCGGAGGTCGCCCACGGGGCGGGGCGCGAGGTGGCGCTGTCGCTTTCCGATCCCTTCTGCGTCGAGCGCCACCGGGCGGAATTCCGCGACTTGGTCGACGGCCATGTGGACATCCTGTTCGCCAACGAAGTGGAGATCTCATCGCTCTATCAGGCGGAGACCTTCGACGAGGCGCTGCAGGCCGTGCGCGGCCGCTGCCGGCTGGCCGCCCTCACCCGCAGCGAGAAGGGCTGCGTGGTCCTGGATGGCGACGAGGTCCACGTGGTTGATGCCGAGCCCGCCGGCCGGGTCGTCGACACGACCGGCGCGGGCGACCTCTTCGCCGGCGGGTTCCTCTATGGCTACACCCAGGGCCGCGGATCTTACGACTGCGGGCGTATCGGCGCGATCGCCGCGGCCGAGGTGATCTCCCACTACGGCGCGCGCCCGGAAAAGTTGCTCGCCGATCTCATTGCCCAGCGGCTCGGATGACCGCGCGGACCAATCCTTCATGACCGAGGCACAGCAGCTGCGCAATCTGGCGATCATCGCCCACGTCGACCACGGCAAGACGACCCTGGTCGACCAGTTGCTGCGCCAGTCGGGGGCGGTGCGGCGGAACCAGCCGGTGATGGAGCGCGCCCTCGACAGCCACGACTTGGAGCGCGAGCGCGGCATCACCATTCTCGCCAAATGCACCTCGGTCGCATGGGCGCCGGAGGGCCGGGACCCGGTGCGCATCAACATCGTGGATACACCCGGTCACGCCGACTTCGGCGGCGAGGTTGAGCGCATTCTTTCCATGGTGGACGGTGCGCTCTTGTTGGTCGACGCGGCCGAGGGGCCGATGCCCCAGACCAAGTTCGTGCTCATGAAGGCGCTCGCCCGGGGCCTCGCGCCGATCGTCGTGGTGAACAAAGCCGACCGGCCCGACGCCCGGGCCGAAGCGGTGCTGAACGA
>JAUVQB010000374.1 GCA_030598385.1 Alphaproteobacteria bacterium
CCGCTCCGCCGCGCCCTGGTATCCGTCTCCGACAAGGACGGGCTCGTCGACTTCGCCGAGACGCTCGCCGGCTACGGCGTAGAAATCCTCTCCACCGGCGGCTCGGCGCGGGCGCTGCGCGACGCCGGCATTGCGGTCACGGAAGTCTCCGAGCACACCGGTTTTCCCGAGATCATGGACGGCCGGGTGAAGACCCTGCATCCGGCGATTCACGGCGGCATCCTCGCCCGGCGCGACAGCGCCGCCCACGCCGCCGCCCTGGCGGCCCACGACATTGCGCCGATCGACCTGGTGGTGGTCAACCTCTATCCCTTCCGCGAAACCCTGGCCAAGGGCGCCCAGCGCGCCGAGTGCATCGAGAACATCGACATCGGCGGCCCGGCCCTGATCCGCGCCGCGGCCAAGAACCACGACTTCGTCACCGTGGTCACCGACCCGAGCCAGTACGATGCGGTGAGCGCCGAGCTGGAGGCCCACGGCGGCGCCGTCGGCCCGGCATTGCGGCGGCGCCTGGCGACCGCGGCCTATGCCCATACCGCCGCCTACGATGCGGCGATCGCCGGCTGGCTGGCCGTCGAGGAGGGCGAAACACTTCCGGAGCGCATCGCCATTACCGCCAAGCGCGCCCAGCCGCTGCGCTACGGCGAGAACCCGCATCAGGAGGCCGCTTTCTATGTCACCGACGGCGGGCCGCTCGACACGGGAACCTCCACCGAGATGGGCACACGCCCCGGCGTTGCCACCGCAGTGCAGGTCCAGGGCAAGGAGCTCAGCTACAACAACCTGAACGACACCGACGCCGCCTTCGAGCTGATCGCCGAATTTCAGCCGCCGCAGTTCGACCGCCCGGCGGTCGCCATCATCAAGCACGCCAATCCCTCTGGCGTGGCGCTCGGCGACAGCCTCGCCGAGGCCTATCGCCGCGCGCTCGCCTCAGACCCGGTGAGCGCATTTGGCGGTGTCGTCGCGGTCAACCGCAGCCTCGACGGCGAGACCGCCGCGGAGATCGCCAAGATCTTCACGGAAGTGGTGATCGCGCCCGAGGCCGATGGCGATGCCCGCGCCATTCTGGCCGACAAGAAGAACCTGCGTCTGCTGGTGACCGGCGCGCTGCCCGATCCGGCCGCGCCGGGCATGACGGCCAAGTCGCTGGCAGGCGGCCTGCTGCTGCAGAGCCGGGACGCCGGCGTGCTGGCCGCCGAAGACCTCAAGGTCGTCACGAAACGCGCGCCCGGCGAACAGGAAATCCGGGATCTGCTGTTCGCCTTCCGGGTGGCCAAGCACGTCAAGTCCAACGCCATCGTCTACGCCCGCCACGGCGCGACACTCGGCGTCGGAGCCGGCCAGATGAGCCGGGTCGATTCCTCCCGGATCGCCGCCTGGAAGGCCGAAGACGCCGCCACGGCGAAGGATGCGGCGAAGGATGGCGGCGGGCCGGCGACCGCCAGCGCGACCGCCAGTGCGACCGAGGGCGCGACTGCGGGCGCGGTCGCCGCCTCGGACGCCTTCTTCCCCTTCGCCGACGGCCTTCAGGCCGCCATCGATGCCGGCGCGACGGCGGTCATCCAGCCGGGCGGATCCCTGCGGGACGAGGAGGTCATCGCCGCCGCCGACGCGGCTGGCCTCGCCATGGTGTTCACCGGCATGCGCCACTTCCGCCATTGAGGCGATCCGGCGGCTCTACCTTGAGCAGCAGCAGCAGCCCGATCAGGAAGAACGCCAGGATGGTCGCCATACCAGCGCGCTGGCTGTCGAACCACAGGGTTACCCAGCCGACCAGGGCCGGTCCGACGAAGGCCGTGGCCTTTCCCGAGAGCGCATAGAGCCCGAACATCTCGGTGCGCATGTGGGCCGGCGCCAGGTGCGCCATGAAGGAACGGCTGGCGGCCTGGGCCGGGCCGATCAGGACGCCGATTCCACAGCCCAGCAGGTAGAACCACAGCTTCTGCTCGACCAGAAGGATCGCCGCGCTGAAGGCCATCAGGCCAATGAGGGAAATGATCACCGTCAGCTTCGGGCCGATCCAGTCGTCGATCCAGGCGAAGCCGGCGGCGCCCAACCCGGCCGCTAAGTTGAGCAGGATGCCGAAGATGAGGATCTCGTCGAAGGCCATGCCGAAGCTGCCGGCGGCGTAGATCCCGCCGAAGGCGAAGAGGGTGTTGAGTCCGTCGGTGTAGATCATGCGCGCGATCAGGAAGGTGGCGACGTTGCGAAAGCGCCGGAGATTGCGCAGCGTGTCGAGGAGCGCCGCGAGCCCCTGGCGGATGGCCTGGGCATAGGGGAGGCCGCTCGCCGGTTTGTCCGGAGTCCAGAGGAAGAGGGGAATGGCGAAAAGCGCGAACCAGAGGGCGACCAGCGGCCCGTTGATGCGGACATGCTCGGCGCTGTCCTTGCTGAGCCCGACCAAGGGGTCCTCCGGCTGCACGAAAAGCACCAGGGCGAGCGCGAGGCACACGAGGCCCCCGGCATAGCCCATGCCCCAGG
>JAUVQB010000209.1 GCA_030598385.1 Alphaproteobacteria bacterium
CCCTTCACGTTGCTCCGCGAGGCGTTGCGGAAGGGGCTGTAGTAGAGATCGACCCAGTGGGCGTCCGCCTTCGCGATCCGCTGGATGTCGTGATAGATCTGGCGCCGTTTGTCCTTGTCGAGCTCGACCCGGCCCTTCTCGACCAACGCGGTCACATCGGGGTTCTTGTAGCTCGTGTAGTAGGACTTGTTCTCCTCGTCGCCATAGACGCAGAAGGTGGACTTCTGGTCTGGGTCGATCACGTCATTGGTCCAGTAGTTGATCGAGATGTCGTACTCGCCGGCCACCGTGGATTCCCACTGCTGGCCCTCTTCCTGCTTGATGAGGTTGACGTCGATCCCGGCCTTGCCGAACTGGTCCTTCACGATCACGCCGATTTGGTCGTGGACCGAATCGCCCGCCGTGATCAGGAAATCGAGGGTCAGCTCGTCGACCCCGGCCTCGGCCAGCAGGGCCTTGGCCTTCTCGGGATCGAAGGGATAGTCCTTGTTGTCTGGGTTGTAGTACATGGCGCCCGCGGGAAGGAAGGAATTCGCCACCTTCCCATGGCCGAAGGTCACCGCGTCGACCACGGCCTGGCGGTCGAGGGCGTAGTAGAGGGCCTGCCGCACCCTGGCGTCGCCCAGCGGCCCGTTGGCGTGGTTGATGAGCATGTGATCCATCCGGCTGGACGGGTCCAGGTGCACGTTGATGTCGGCGTTTGCTTGAAGCTCGGCCACCCGGTTGAAGGGCACGAAGATGATCGCGTCGACCTCGCCCGCCTGCAGCTTCAGAATCCGCGTGTTGTCGTTGGGGATGTAGACCCACTCGATGGCATCGAGCTTGACCCGGTCGGCTTCCCAGTAGTTCGGGTTCTTGACCAGACGCAGGTATTCGCCCCGCCGCCACTCGTCGAGCATGAAGGCGCCGGCGCCCACTGGATTGTTGCCGAAGTCCTCGCCCCGCGCCTTGACCACCGCCTCAGGCAACACCGCGGCGCTGAACATGGCGAAGCCCGCCAGCGCCGGGGCCGAGGGCTGGTTGAGGGTGACGACTACGGTCCGGTCGTCGGGGGCCGAGATGTCCCCCATTACCGAGAACATGCCGCCCATGACGGAGCCTTCCGCGTCGCGCAGCCGCTCAAGGCTGAACTTCGCGTCGCTGGCCTTGAGGGGGCTGCCGTCGCCGAACTTGAGGCCCTCGCGCAGGTGGAAGGTATAGGTCAGACCGTCGGCCGAGATGTCCCAGCTCTCCGCCAGGTCCGGCTCCACGTCGGTGGCGGCGCGGTTCACCCGAACCAGCAGCGAGTTCATGTTGTTCATGACCCAGATGTCGGCATTCTGGATCGTGAAGATCGGATCCAAGGTCGTGCTGTCCTGTTGCCGGGCGATCTTCAAGTCGCCCTCGGCGAGGGCCGCGGAAGCCCCCATCGCAGCCAACGTCGCCAGGATCCCAAGCGTCCGCAGGGCACGCATCAACAATGTTCTTGTCATGACTCCTCCCCTTTCGAATTTTTTCTGTGCGTCCACTTTCGTCCCGACCGGCCCAGGTCGTCAACCGGCATCGTCATAAAGTCTGCACCAGACGTCTCGCCGTCCCAAGGCGCGGTGGGCCGGTGCCGGGTCCTGGCGGCAGGCGGGCATGGCGAGCGCGCAGCGAGGATGAAAGGCGCAGCCGCCGGGCACATCCGTGGGGCTGGGCGGCTCGCCCAATAGCCCTTGTTCGGAAAGCGATCCCTCCGGGTCCATCCGCGGCATGGCCGCGATCAGGGCCCTCGTATAGGGATGCTTGGGATCGGCGAAGACCTCCTCGGTCGGCCCGATCTCCACGAGCCGCCCGAGATACATGACGGCGATCTTCCGGCAGAGATAGCGGACCACCCCCAGGTCGTGGGAGATGAAGACAAGCGTTAGGGACATCCGCTTCTGAAGGCTCGCGAAGAGATTGAGGATCTGGGCCTGGATCGAAACGTCGAGCGCCGAGACCGCCTCGTCCGCGATGACCAGATCGGGCCCCACCGCGAGCGCCCGCGCGATCCCGACGCGCTGGCACTGGCCGCCGGAGAGCGCCGCCGGGCGCCGGTCGACGAGTTCGGGCGGCAAGCCCACGTCCCGCATCAACCGGCCCACGCGCTCGCCGACCTGGTCTGGAGGACAGAGTTCGTGGACCCGGAAGACCTCGCCGAGTGCCGCGCCCACCGTCAGGCGCGGATTCAGGGACCCGTAGGGATCCTGGAAGACCATCTGCATCCGGCGCCGCAGCTTGAACAGCTCGGCGGCGTTCATGGCCAGGACATCGGCCCCGTCGAAGCGGACCCGCCCGCCGCTCGGCTCGACCAGGCGCAAAACGGCTCGCGCCAAGGTGCTCTTGCCGCAACCGCTCTCGCCCACCAGGCCAAGCGTCTCGCCCCGCTCCACGCTCAGCGAGACCCCGTTGACCGCACGGAGCCTGCTTCGCTCGCGTCCCGAAAAAAGCTCGGCCAGGGAGCCGCGTTGGAAATCGACCCGCAGATCCTCGATCTCCAGAAGCGTGCTCAAGGCGCGTTCTCCCCGGCCCCGATCAACTCGCGCCAGCGAATGCAAGCGCTGAAGCGCCTTTCCGTGACCGCGGCCAGGCGAACGTCGGTCTCGCGGCAGGCCGCCGCCACGTATCTGCAACGGGGGTGGAAGCGGCAGCCCGCCGGCAGCGCGTCCAGCGGCGGTGGCTGGCCCTCGATGGAGGGGAGCGGCGCGTCCGGCTTCACCAGCTCGGGCTGCGAGCGGATGAGAGCCTGGGAATAAGGATGTAGGGGCCGTGCCAGCAGATCCGCCTTGGACGCCCGCTCGACGACCCGCCCCGCGTACATGACCGCTACGCTGTCGGCGGTTTGGGCGATGACTCCCAGGTCGTGGGTGATCAGGATGATCGACAGGCCGGTCTTGTCCCTCAACTTGAGAAGCAGCCGCAGGATCTGGGCCTGGACCGTGACGTCGAGCGCCGTCGTCGGCTCGTCGGCGATCAATAGGGCCGGCCGGCAGCTCAGCGCCGCGGCGATCATGGCGCGCTGGCGCAGGCCGCCCGAAAGCTGGTGTGCGTAGGCGCCGTATTGCTGTTCCGGGTCCGGCATGCCGACCCGCCGCAGCAGCTCGATCGCGCGCCGCCGGGCCTCCTTTTTCGACAAATCCTCGTGAACGATCAACGGCTCGGCGACCTGGTCGCCGATCGGCATAACCGGATCGAGATGCGAGGAGGGATTCTGAAAGATCATCGAGATCGCGGAACCGCGCACTTCGCGCATCTCGTCTTCCGAGAGGGTCAGCAGGTTCCGGCCGTCGTAACGGACCGTCCCCCGCGCGATTCGCGCGCCCCGGCCCGGCAAAAGGCGCAGGATGGCCCGGCAGGTCACCGATTTGCCCGACCCGCTCTCGCCGACGAGGCCCAGGATCTCACCGGCGTTCAGCTCGAAGGAGACCCCGTCTACGGCGCGGAGCGGGCCGCCGCGACCGGCAAACTCGACAACCAGATCCGTGACCTCGAGAAGTGCCATGCCTCCCTCACATGCTACCGTCAGTCGCGCGTTCCGAAGCGTTCCGCAAGGCCGTCGGCAAGGAGGCTGAAGCCGAGCGCCAGGAACACGATGGCCAGACCCGGGAAAAAGCAGATCCAGCAGGCCGTCGCGAGGATGTTCTGGCCCTCCGCGATCATGACCCCGCCTTCGGGGGTCGGCGGCTGCACGCCCAAGCCCAGGTAGCTGAGCGAGGAGCCGAGCAAAACCGTGATCACCACATCCGACATGGAAAAGACCGCCGCCGGCACGATGGCGTTTGGCAGGATATGGCGGACCATGACCCGAAGGTGGCTGTAGCCGAGGC
>JAUVQB010000239.1 GCA_030598385.1 Alphaproteobacteria bacterium
CAAATGGCGAAGCCCCGCTCAAGCGGGGCTTTTTTGCTGCGCGTTGGTGCCATCGGAAGGGGGCCTGGGATAAGGTTAGGAAAAATAAACCACTGGTCTGCCAAGACTGGGACTGTTTCCCAGCGCTGGGAAGCGAGCCGATATATGAGAATCCTCGTTACGGGCGGTGCCGGATACATCGGAAGTCACGTGGTCCTGGCTTGCCTAGATGCCGGGCACGAGGTCGTCGTTCTCGACGACTTCTCGACCGGCCGGCGTGAAGCCATCCCCAAGGGCGTAGCCCTAGTCGAGGGCGATGTCGGCGACCCGAACCTGGTCGCCGAGGCGCTCGGCGCCCATGGAATCGGCGCCGTCATTCACATGGCCGGGCGCGTCGTGGTGCCCGAGTCGGTGGTGGTCCCCCTCACCTACTACCAAGCCAACACGGCCGCCAGCCGAAGCCTCATCGCTGCCTGCGTCGAGGCTAATGTGGAGAGATTCGTGTTCTCCTCGACCGCCGCGGTCTATGGCGCGCCGAAGCAGAACCCGATTACGGAGGACGCGCCGCTCGATCCGGTCAACCCTTACGGCCGCTCCAAGCTGATGACCGAGTGGATTCTGGCGGACGCCGCGGCGGCGCATGGCTTCGGCTGCCTCGCGCTGCGCTATTTCAACGTCGCGGGCGCCGATCCCGAAGGCCGCGCCGGGCAATCGACGCCCCAGGCGACCCACCTGATCAAGGTGGCCAGCGAGGCGGCGGTGGGCTTGCGCGACAAGGTGGAGATCTTCGGCGAGGATTACGACACCCCCGACGGCACCGGCATTCGCGATTACATCCACGTGTCCGATTTAGCCGCGGCGCACGTCGCCGGCTTGCGCTACCTGGCGGCCGGCGGCCAGAGCCGGGCCATGAACTGCGGCTATGGCCGCGGCTATTCGGTGCGCGAGGTCTTGGCGACGGTCGAGCGGGTGAACGGCCGGCCCCTCAATGTTGTGTCCGCACCCCGGCGCCTCGGCGATCCGCCGGCGTTGGTCGCCGATTCATCGCGCCTGCAGACCGAAATCGAATGGACCCCGAAACACGCGGGCCTCACTGCCATGATCGAAAGCGCGATCGGCTGGGAAAAGATCCTGATGCGGGGCCGCGACGGATAACCATCGGACGACTGAAACGGCTTTGTGCTGAGCGGACCCAGCCGCTCTCCGCCGCGCCGCATAAAAGTCCGATTTCTATCCAAGAATATTTCTTCTCGGTTTTCTGAAACCTTTCTCGGATTCCCGTGTACGGCTGGGTAACGAGCGGATACGGATCTATTTGAAAGGTACTTCGGTTCGTGAATTTGGCATCGAGCGAACTTGCTGGGGAGACACCGGAAGAGCGCCGGGACGTGGTGGACCTCGAAGAGCGAAGCTGGCTGTCGCGTCATCGCCGCGGAGACTTGAGCGCCTTTCCAGCCCTCATGGCGGCCTACCGCCGGCCCGTATACAGCTATCTGGTGCGCAGCGGGGTCGCGGAAGCCGACCGCGACGACGTCTTCCAGGCGATCTTCCTGAAGATCCATGCCGCGGCCGGCTCCTACGATCCGGCGCGGCCCCTGGCGCCTTGGCTATTTACCATCGTGGCCAACAGCGTGCGCAACCACCATCGCGACCGGCCCCGCGCCGCCGGTTCGACCTTGTCGGACGAGGACCCGCCGGACCCGCCGGACCCGAATCCCGGCCCCGAGCATATCGCGAGCGTGCGCGAGACCCTCGCCTGGCTCGAAGGGGCGCTCGCCGCCCTGCCGCCGGCCCAGCGCGAAGCCCTGCTGCTGACCGCGATCGTCGGGCTGCGCCAGCGGGATGTTGCCCTGGCGCTCGATCTGCCGCTCAACACCGTGAAGACGCATCTCCGCCGCGCGCGTCTGGCCCTGGCCGCCCGCCTGGCCGAACGCAACGCGCCGCGCGGGGCCACGAGGAGACAGCCATGAGCACGTGTGACGCCATTCGAGAGCGCTTGGCTGAGAGCGGCGCCGAGGCCGCCGAAAACGCGGTCGAAATCAGGCACCACCTGGAAGGCTGCGCCGACTGCACCCGGTTCCTCGACGAGCTCAGCCAAGTCGAGGCGGGGATTGCCAATCTGCCAACCCACGACGCCCCGGACGCCCTGGTCGCCGAGACCCTCAGCGCCGTGCGCGCGGCGGCCGGGGCTGAAAAAACGCCGCCTCGTCCGTTCACCGTCCAGCGCTACGTCGGCCTTGGCCTGGCCGCCTCGGTCGTGATCGCCGCCGGATTGGGGCTGACCCTGAGCCGGGAATGGTTGAATTCCCAACGCCAAATGGTCGCTGAGGCGCCGGCACCCCAGAGCACGGCCGTCACCGACCGCGATGAGGCCAAGGACCGGCTCGCCGGAAGCGCGCAATCCCCGGAGTCGTTGAGCCTTACCCTGCGCGATAATCTGCCGGCGGAAACAGAAGGCGAGACGGTGGCCCGGACCGAGTCTTTCGAAATGGCCGAGCTCGGGCAGAAGAAGGGCGAAGTGGAGGCGGCACGGCGCGAAGGCGAAGAGGACCTCTTCCGCCATGCGGGCGAACCTCAGAGCGTCGAAGGGTTAAGTTCAGAACTGGACGTCATCGCGCAACTGGACGCTCAGGGTCGCCATCGCGAGACAGGCCGGCTCTCGACGCAAGAGGCCCTGAAGGAAAGCTCGGAGATCGACCGCCTCCTCTCGGCGCCGGAAGAGCAGCCCGTCTCGAAATTGGCCGGTGATAAGGCCAAGAGCGCAAAGACAAAGCAGGATGTTGGCTCGGACGATCTCTCGGGCAACGAGTCCGCATCCGTCGGATTTGGCTACTACGCCGACGCCCCGGCACCCAGCCAAGAGCCGACGACCGGCCCCGAGCCCTCCCAGCCGGGCCTCAGTGGTACCGGCGAGGCGGTGGGCGGCCTGCGCGCCGACCAATCCTCGGCTGTCGAGAGCGCCGACGAGGAGGCGACCAGGGGCGAAGCGGTCCTGGCCGACAACAAGAACCGTGAATACAGGCGGCAGGCTCTCGTTGCCCCTGCCGACCCGCAAGTGGCGCAAAGCCTGGCGGCGGACTTCCTCGGCGGCTATCAGTGGACCGACGGCCTCACATACCAAGAGCCGACCGGATACTGGGCCAACAGCTACATCCCGGGCGACCCGGCCATGCGCCTTTTGCAGGCGCGGCTTAAGGCCTGGGACCGGGGCTCCCTCGGCCAGGAGGTTCAGCTTGAAGAGCGGGTGCGGCCGGTCCAGCAGCCCTTCGATGCGCCCCAGTACGCCGCCCTGGCGGTCTACCTCGACGCCGATGCGCCCGCGATCGACGGCCCGACGCGCCTACGGCTTCAGATCGGGATCAAGGGCGCGGAGCGTCAGGGCGGCCACCGTCCGGCCATGAACATCGGCCTGCTGGTCGACCTGCGCGATGGGATGGGCGGCGCCGATGGCGAGGCCGCGCGCCGCATCCGCGCGCTGATCGCGGCGCTGGAGCGCAGCCGGCAGCCAGAGGACCGCTTTTCGCTGACCGTGGCCGGCCCGGGCGGCGGCCTGCTCGTGC
>JAUVQB010000466.1 GCA_030598385.1 Alphaproteobacteria bacterium
GTGGTCTTGCCGTGGGTCCCGCCGACGGCCACCGACCACTTGAGGCGCATCAGCTCGCCCAGCATTTCGGCCCGCGGCACCACCGGGATGAAGCGATCGCGCGCCGCCGTCAGCTCCGGGTTGGTCGCCTTGATGGCCGAGGAGACGACGGCGACCCGGGCCTCGCCCAGATTGTCCGAGCTTTGGCCGATCCGCACCTCGACGCCCATGTCGCGCAGGCGCTGAACATTGGCGTTCTCGGCGGTGTCGCTGCCCTGCACCTGGTAGCCCAGGTTGTGCAAAATCTCGGCGATTCCGGACATGCCGATGCCGCCGATGCCGATGAAGTGCAGGGTCCCGATATCGAAGGGCAGCGCCATCATGCCGCGGCCTCCTTCGGGTTCGGTTGTGCGGCCCTGTCCTTGTCTGGGCCCTGGTCCGCTTCATCGCCGTTTTCGTTGGCCGAGCCGCACACCAGGTCGGCGAGCCGGCCGGCGGCATCGCCGGGCGCCAGGCCGCCGGCCCGGGCCGCGGCCAACTCCAGGCGGGCCGGGGTGTTGATGAGGGTTTCGAGCTGCCCGGCGAGGGCCTCGGGGGTCAGGTCCGACTCAGGTATCAGCCAGCCGGCCTCGAGGTCGACGAGCGCCCGGGCGTTGGCGGTCTGGTGGTCGTCTGTGGCGTGCGGGAAGGGCACCAGGATCGCCGGCCGGTGGGCACTGGCCAGTTCGGCCACGGTCGAGGCTCCGGCGCGGCAGATCACCAGATGGGCGCGCGCCAGGCGCGCCGGCATATCGTCGAAGAAGTCGGCGAGCTCGGCCGCCACGCCGCAGCCCTGGTAAGCGGCCTGCACCTGATCCAGGACCCCGCCCGGCACCTGCTGAACGATCCGCAGGCGTGCCCGCAGCGCTTTCGGCAACTGTGCGATGGCCGCCGGTACGGCGCTGTTGAAGACCTTCGCGCCCTGGCTGCCGCCGACGACCAGCAGGTGAATCGCTTCGCCCGCGCGCGGCGCCCGGTATGCCTGCTGGCCCACCGCCTCGATATCGGGGCGCACCGGGTTGCCGGTCATGCGGGCCTTGGCAAGCTCGGACGCCTTTAGGCCCTCGACCCGCGCGAAACCGGTGGCGATGATGTCCGCCCGGCCGGCGAGCAGGCGGTTGGCGCGTCCCATCACGGCGTTCTGCTCGTGCAGGATGACGCGCCGGCCCAGGTGGCTGCCGGCCAGCACCGTCGGTGCCGCGGCGTAGGCGCCGAACCCGATCACGGCGTCCGGATCGAGGCGGCGCATCAGGCTGCGGGCCTGGAGCACGCCGAGCGCCAGGCGCAGGAGGCCGCCGAGCCGTTTGACCAAGCTGCCGCCGGCGATCCCGCCGGCGCTGATATGGTGGGTTTCCACCTCGGCCAAGTCTCCGCCGAAACCGCCGCCGCGGCGGTCGGTCACCAGCGCCACGGCGACTCCACGCGCGTGCAGCTCGCGGGCCAGCGCCTCGGCCGGGAACATGTGGCCGCCGGTGCCGCCGGCGGCGAGGACCGCCTTGCGAACGCTGGGCGCCGTCATGGCTCGCCTCCCGGGCCGACCCGGCGGCGGGTCAATGCCAGCACCATGCCCAGCGTCAGGGCCAGCGCCAGCAGGGACGATCCGCCGTAGCTGATGAACGGCAGGGTCATGCCCTTGGTTGGCATGAGGTGCAGGCTCGAGGCCATGTTGATGAGCGATTGCAGGCCGACCTGGGTTAAGAGGCCGGTGGTCGCCAGCAGCACGAACAGGCTGTTGTCGTGAAACGCGCGGCTGAACCCCCTCAGCACCAC
>JAUVQB010000366.1 GCA_030598385.1 Alphaproteobacteria bacterium
GTCGTCGAGCCGGTGGTCAGCCGGAGCGCAGATACCTGACGGCGGCGTCGCGCTCGAACAGGTAGAGCAGGGTCCTCAGCGCCTGCCCCCGCGGCCCCTCTAGCTCGGGGTCGCGTTCGAGCACCAGCCGGGCGTCGTGCCGCGCCGCGGCGAGCAGGTCGCCATGCAGCGCAAGGTCGGCCAGGCGAAACTCCGGCAGGCCGCTCTGCCGCGTGCCCAGCAGCTCGCCGGCGCCCCGGAGCTTGAGATCCTCCTCGGCGATGCGGAAACCGTCGTCGGTTTCGCGCAGGATCTTGAGGCGCGCCCTTGCGGTTTCACCTAGCGGTGCTTGATAGAGCAGAAGACAGGTCGAGCGCGCCGTGCCGCGCCCAATGCGACCGCGCAACTGATGGAGTTGGGCCAGGCCGAAGCGCTCGGCGTGCTCGATCACCATGACGCTGGCTTCGGGTACGTCGACGCCGACTTCGATTACCGTGGTCGCCACCAGCAGGCCGACGTCGCCTTCGGCGAAGTCTCTCATCGCCCGGTCCTTATCGGGGCCCTTCATGCGGCCATGCACCAGGCCCGCCTTGGCGCCGAAGCGTTCCTTCAGGGCGTCGTAGCGCGCTTCCGCGGCGGCCAGGTCGCTGACCTCGGATTCGGCCACCAGCGGGCAGACCCAATAGACCTTGGCGCCGCCGTCGAGCGCCCGAGCGACCGCCGCCGCCACCTCGCCGATCCGCTCCAGCGGCAGGGTGCGGGTGTCCACCGGCTGGCGGCCGGCCGGCTTCTCGGTCAGCCGCGAGGCGTCCATGTCGCCATAGGAGGTCAGCATGAGGGTGCGGGGAATGGGCGTGGCGGTCATCACCAGAACGTCGGCGGCGCGTCCCTTGCCGGTCAGCGTCAGGCGCTGATGGACGCCGAAGCGGTGCTGCTCGTCGATCACCGCAAGGGCGAGATCGCGGAAGGCGACTTCGTCTTGAAACAGCGCATGGGTGCCGACGGCCAGCCCGGACTCGCCGCTCTTCAGCCGGTCCAGAATTTCCGTTCGCGCGCGGCCTTTTTCCCGGGCGGTCAGGATATCCACGCCGACGCCGGCCGCGGCGGCCAGGGGCTCGATGGTGGCGAAGTGCTGGCGGGCCAGGATCTCGGTGGGCGCCATGAGCACGGCTTGGCCGCCCGCCTCGACCGCGCTCAGCATGGCCATGAGGGCGACCACCGTCTTGCCGCTGCCGACGTCGCCGTGGAGCAGCCGCAGCATGCGCGCCGGTTCGCCCATGTCCGCCGTGATCTCCTCGACGGCCTGGGTCTGCGAGGCCGTGAGGCGGTAGGGCAGGGCCTCGATGAGGCGCGAACGCAGCCGCCCGTCGCCGCGGATGGCGCGGCCCTTCTGGCGGCGCTGATGGGCGCGCACCAGGCAGAGGGCGAGCTGGTTGGCCAGCAGCTCGTCGTAGGCCAGGCGGCTGCGGGCTGGTGTCGCCGGCAGCAGATCGTCGAAGGAGCCCGGCGCGTGGGCCGTGGCGAGGCTGGCGTGCCAGGTGTCCCAGCCCTCGCGGGCGATGAGCGCGGGGTCGTTCCATTCCTGAAGCTCCGGCGCCTGTGCGAGCGCCGCGCGCACCGCCTTGCCGACGATCTTGAGCGAAAGCCCGGCGGTCAGCGGATAGACCGGCTCGACGCTCTGCAGCTCGGCCAGATCCTCGCGGGTGCCGATGTGGTCCGGGTGGGTCATCTGCAGCCGGTCCTGGAACAGCTCGACCTTGCCGCTCGCGACCCGGACTTCGCCCTCTGGCAGCATCTTGGCGAGGTAGTCTTTGCGCGGGTGGAAGAACACCAGGTCGATCGCGCCGGTCTCGTCGTGGCAAGGCACCCGGTAGGGCTGGCGCCGATTATGCGGCGGCCGGTGCGCCCCGACGGTCAGGGTCAGGGTGGCGATCCGGCCCGGCTCGGCCTCGTTCAGCTCGGGCGCGTAGCGGCGGTCGATGAGCCCGCTCGGCAGATGCCAGCAGAGGTCCACCACATGGCCCCCCGAGAGGGCCTCGAACAGCTTGCCGAGACGCGGGCCGATCCCCGGCAGGGCGGTCACCGGCGCAAACAGCGGGTAGAGGATTTCCGGTCGCAAGGCTAACGGCTTTCCGATGCGGCCTTCCAGCGGCGCTTGAAAGGCTCGAAGTCGGGCGGCTCCGTCTGGAATACCAAGTCGCCCGGCAGGCAGGCGAGATCGACCCAGGGCTGCTTGCTGCGGGCCCAAATATGACCGACCGGTGTGAGGCTCGCGATATCGTCCAGGGAGCCTCCTTTGAGGCTGCAGATTCCGGGATCGTCGCTGGGCTCGTGATAGAGCCGCGAGCCGCAGTCGGGGCAAAAGGCGCAGCGCGTGGTGTTACCACTGTCCGCAAGCCGCTCCCAATGGTACGGCTCGCCGGACACAATCTCCAGATCGGACCGCTTGACCCAGAGCGAGAGGCCACAGGCGCTGGCCGACTGCTTCTGGCATTCCGTGCAATGGCAAGCATAGAGGGTCAGCGGCGGCCCCATGACGCGGTAGCGGA
>JAUVQB010000008.1 GCA_030598385.1 Alphaproteobacteria bacterium
ATGGGACTCAACAAAAGCGGGGGAAAGCCGCCGTCGCGCGTGGTGTTGGCAATAATGTTGCGCAGGAAGGGGAACAGGTAACGCGGCACCTCGACCATGAGGGCGCGCTCCAGCTTGTCCTCTGACAGGGTTTCGTCGACCACGGCCTGGGCGGCGTATTGAAGTTCGACGATGAAGGCGGCGGTCTCTCGAAAGGTGGCGGAGACATAGAGGCTCAAAACCACCTCGTGGGTGTTGTCCTCGATGGCATTCGCCGCGATGTCGACGCTGACCTTCAATTCCGGGCCTTCGTCTCTGTAAGCGCTGAAAATCCCTGGGGCGTTCGGATTCTCGAACGATAAGTCCTTGATGTATTGCCGAGTTATGGACAGTGGGGCGTGGAGATCGGAGGATTGACTGTCTTGGGCGGGTCGAGTCCTTGCGCCCGAGTCCTCGCCACTGGTGTCCCCGCCACTGGTGTCCCCGCCACTGGTGTCCTCGCCCTGGGGCGCCGCGTCGGTGGCGGGCTCTTCGTTCATGTCGATCGTCCTCTATTGCCGCGGTGTGGCTAACACGCGCGCGCCGGGCTCACAACCTTCCTGGTGCTTGCGCTGACGGGGTCGAAATGCAAGGCGGTGCCGTTCGCCACCTCTTCGCCCGTAAGGCCGCGGATAAATCCCCAGTGGGTCACCACGAGCAGGCGGGGCCAGTCCGCGAGTGCGGCCGCGCTCTGGCGAAAATGCTCGCACCGTGCCTGAACCTCGGCGTCGCTTTCGCCCAACCGGGGCCACCAAATCTCCGGCAGGTCGCCGAGATCGAAAGTCGGCCACCGGCGTCGCAGTTCGGATGCCGGAGTGCCGATATCGCATGAAAAGACGGCGTGTTCGCGGACCAGCGGCTCGACCGATACGGGAAGTCCGAGCGCGTCGGCGACGACCTCAGCGGTGCGCAGGGTTCGTTTGTAGGGGCTGGCGACGATGCGACAGAGGTCGATCGCGCCAAGACGGTCCCCTGCGTCGGCGGCCTGCTGCTCGCCAGCGGCCGTCAGCACCGGGTCTTCGATGCCCGGGTCGACCCGGGTTGTGGAATAGACGGCGTTGAATTCCGATTGTCCGTGACGCAGCAGAATCATTGCGGCGGGATCCCAGCCGGTGTGTCGTCCTCGTCATCGGGTCTATCGCTCACGTCGCGAAACTCGCCCTCGATTACGCTGTCGCCGGCCCCCCGCCCGGGTCGGCCCTGACCGGGCCGGATTTCCTCGCCATCGACCCACACATGGGCCTCCGTGGCGGCCTCCGTGGCGGCCTCCATGCGGCGTGCCAGGGATCGGCGGAGCAAGTCGCGAAATCCCGGCACGAAAAGGGCGAGACCGATGGCGTCCGTCATGAATCCGGGGGTCAGCAGCAAGGCGCCGGCGATAACCAGGCAAAAACCGTCAAACAGCTCGCGCGCCGGCAACTGGCCACGATCGAGCTGTTGACGCCCGCGCGCCAGGGTCGCCAGGCCCTGGGTCCTCAATTGCCAAGAGCCGATGGCGGCCGTCAACACCACCAGCGCCAAGGTCGGCCACAATCCAATGAAGCCGCCGATTTCAATGAACAATCCGATTTCGATCAAAGGCACGCCGATTAAGGCGGCCAAAAGCAGGATACCCAAGCTTGCTCTTTCCCTACCAGTTTCTTATCTACGCTGTATACTTAGTGAGGCAGACGCGCCTTTGGAGGTCTGTTCGAGGCCGCCGAGGCGCCGACCGCAGGACCTCCTAGCGCGATATGATAGCAGGGTCCAGGAATCACACACCGTTCGTGCGCTGCGTCCGCCTAGGCATGCCGCGGTGAGTTTTGGTTGGAATTTGGCCTAATGGGCGACGGTATCCAGTTTCTCGACATCATTCTATTTGCCGCCATCGCGGCGTTCCTGGTGCTGCGGCTGCGCAGCGTCCTCGGGCGGCGTAGCGGTCAAGACCGGGCGCCCAAGTACGATCCCTTCCGCAAGCGTGGCGCGGAAGACGCTGGCGAGGACAAGGTCATTGCCCTGCCGGACCGCGGCCCTCAGGCAGAGCCTCAAGGGGCCGGCAAGACGGCGGAAGATGCCGAGGGCAGCCCGCTCGAGCAGGGCCTGACGCAAATCAAGCTGGCCGACCGCAGTTTCGAGCCCGAGGGCTTCGCCGACGGCGCAAAAGTCGCCTTCGAGATGGTCATCGCCGCTTTTGCCGGCGGCGACACCAAAACCCTGCGGCCACTCTTGAGCAACGACGTCTACGAGGACTTCGCCGGGGCGATCAAGGCGCGCATCGACAAAGACGAAACGCTCGAAAGCACCCTGGTCGGGATCTCCGAGGCCGAAATCATCGAAGCGGAGCTGCAGGGCAAGACCGCTTTCGTCACCCTCAAGTTCGTCTCGGAACAGATCCACGTGACGCGCGACGCCGAGGGCGAAGCGGTCGACGGCGACCCGGGCGGCGTTGCGACGGTCACCGATATCTGGACCTTCGCGCGCAACACCCGAAGCCGCGATCCCAATTGGACCCTGGTGGCCACGGGCGCCTCGAATTGACGCTTGCGCCGGCCCGGCCGGCCTGATCTCTTGCCTAGCATCATGATCTGGAGTCGCCGGATCTCACTGCGCGGCCGGGGTTTCGGAGTCTTGGGGCTCGTGGCCGTCTGCACGGCGTTTTGGCTGGTTTCCTGCGAGCGCCGAGCGAGCGAGGCGCCGCCGGAAGCCCTGCCGGACCGCCTGACCCTGACGCCGGTCGCCTTCGCCGCCCTGCCCGGCTGGTCGGAAGATTCCCACGCCGACGCCTTGCCCGCTCTGTTGCGCTCCTGCGGGCGCCTTTCGGGCGTTTCCAACGCTCGCGAGCTCGGGCCGCAAGGTCCGTCCGGGCCGGTCGCCGGCACCGTGGCCGATTGGCGGGAAGCTTGCGCCGCCTTGCAAACCCTTTCCGAACACGACGATGCCGCCCTCAGATCCAGCCTCGAACGGAATTTCACGCCCCTGGCGGTGGGCAACAACGAGCGGATGACCGGCGTGTTCACCGGCTATTACGAGGCCGAGCTGCGCGGCGCCCTTGAACCGGATGAGCGCCACGGCTGGCCGCTCTACGCCAAGCCGCCTGACCTCGTGACCGCAGATCTCGGCACTTTTCGCGCCGATTTGGAGGGCGTCCGCCTTTCCGGCCGGGTCGAAAACGGCCGCTTGGTGCCCTACCGCGACCGGGCCGAGATCGAGGACGGCGCGTTGGCGGACGAAGGCCTCGAGTTCATCTGGATCGACGATCCGGCCGATGCCTTTTTCCTCCACGTCCAGGGCTCCGGGCGGGTCATCCTGAGCGACGGCCGGGTCGTGCGCGTCGGCTTCGCAGCCACCAACGGCCTGCCGTTCACGGCTATCGGCCAAGTCCTGCTCGATGAGGGCAAAGTGGCGCCGGGCCAAGCCTCGGTACAGGGCATCCGCGACTGGATGCGGGCCAATCCGGAGGAGGCCCGGGAGGTGATGCGGCGCAACCGGCGCTTCACGTTCTTTCGCATCATCGAGGGCGAGGGGCCGATCGGCGGCCACGGCGTGCCGCTCACGCCGGGGCGCTCGCTCGCGGTCGATCCCGCCTTCATGCCGCTCGGCGCGCCGGTCTGGCTCGACACGACTTGGCCGGGCGAGGATGCCCCGCTACGCCGGCTGATGGTGGCCCAGGACATCGGCGGCGCCATCACGGGGCCGGTGCGGGGCGACTTTTTCTGGGGCTACGGCGAAGAGGCGCTCTACTACGCCGGCCGTATGAAACAAACGGGGCGCTACTTCCTCTTGCTCCCGAATGCGGTTGCCCAGCGCTACGCCACCACGAGCTAAGCATGCCCGGCGCCAAATGCGACCGACCACGGGCCGCTCTCCCTTGCATTTCGAGCCGGCGCCGGATCATTCTTGGCAGCGGAATTCACCTCGGGCTCAGCAAGCATGGCCAAGGACTCACCCGTCGTCGGGCTTTTCGTCACCTGCCTGGTCGACCTCGTTCGCCCGAGCGTGGGCCTGGCGGCGGTCAAGCTGCTGGAGGCGGCCGGCTGCCGGGTCGAGGCGCCGCGGTCGCAGACCTGCTGCGGCCAGCCGGCCCATAACTCCGGCGACCGGGCCAATACCAGGGCCGTCGCGGCCCAGGTGATCGCCGCCTTCGAGGGCTTCGATTATGTGGTCGTGCCGTCGGGCTCCTGCGCCGGCATGATCAAGCACCACTATCCCGCCCTGTTCGACGATGATCCGGGCCTGCGCGCCAGGGCGGAGGCCGTGGCCGAGCGCACCCACGAGCTGGTGTCGTTTCTGACCGATGTGCGCGGCCTCGATCGGGTCGCGGCGCGCTACGACGGCCGGGTGACCTACCACGATTCCTGCTCGGGCCTGCGCGAGCTGGGCATCAAGTCGCAGCCGCGCGCCCTGCTGGCCTCGGTCGACGGCCTGAGTTTGCAGGAGATGGCGGATTGCGAGGTCTGTTGCGGTTTCGGCGGCACTTTCTGCGTCAAATACCCCGATATCTCCAATCAAATGGTCGGCGAGAAGGCGGACGCCATAGAGGCGAGCGGCGCCGATACCCTCTTGGCGGGCGACCTTGGCTGCCTCCTCAACATGGCGGGAAAGCTGGCCCGCCAGGGATCCAGCGTACGCGTACGTCACGTGGCGGAAGTCCTGGCCGATGCCGCCGACGGCCCGGCAATCGGCCAAGGTGAGGCGGAGTGACGGCGATGGATACGACCTCCCCCAGCTTCAAGGAAAACGCCCGCAAGGCGATCGCCGACCCCTTGGTGGCGCGCTCGCGGGGGCATATCAAGGCGGGCTTCATCGCCAAGCGGCGCAAAGCGGCCGACCGCTTGCCCGAGTTCGAGGCGCTGCGCGACGCCGCCCGCGACATCAAGAACCACACCCTCGCCCACCTCGACCTCTATCTGGAGCGCTACGAAGCGCAAGTCCTGGCGGCGGGAGGCCGGGTCCATTGGTGCCCGACGGCCGAGCACGCCCGCCAAGCCGTCCTGGAGATCTGCCGGGCCGCCGGCGCCCGGACCGTGACCAAGGGCAAATCGATGATCTCCGAGGAAATCGGGCTCAACGATTTCTTGGAATCCCAGGGGATCGTGCCCGTGGAGACGGATCTGGGCGAGTACATCATCCAACTCAGAAATGAGCCGCCGAGCCACATCATCGCCCCTGCGGTTCACCTTACCCGCACCGAGATCGAAGCGGCTTTCCGCTCCCATCACGATCACCTGCCGGCCGAACGCCCGCTGTCGGAACCGGCAGATTTCGTCAACGAGGCGCGCGAGATCCTGCGCCAAAAGTTTGTCGACGCCGACGTCGGGATTACCGGCGCCAACTTCCTGGTCGCCGAGACCGGCAGCTCGATCATCGTCACCAACGAGGGCAACGGCGATCTGACCCAGTGCCTGCCGAAGGTCCACATCGTCATCGCAAGCCTGGAAAAGGTGGTGCCGACGCTGGACGACGTGAACGTGATCCTGCGCGTCCTTGCCCGCTCGGCGACCGGCCAGGAGTGCTCGACCTATACCACCTTCTCCACCGGCCCGCGGCGGCCCGGCGACGCGGACGGGCCGGAGCAGTACCATGTCATCCTGCTCGACAACGGGCGCTCCAATATGCTGGGCGGCGAGTTCCAGGAGGCGCTGCGCTGCATCCGCTGCGGCGCTTGCATGAACCACTGCCCGGTCTATCACGCGGTCGGCGGCCACGCTTACGGCTGGGTCTATCCGGGGCCGATCGGCGCGGTTCTGACGCCGGCCTTCATCGGCATCGAAAAGGCGGCGCATCTGCCCAATGCCTCGAGCTTCTGCGGCCGCTGCGAGGCGGTTTGCCCCATGCGCATCCCACTGCCGAAGATGATGCGCCATTGGCGCGAGCGCGAGTTCGAGCGCCACCTCACGCCACGTGCCGCGCGCTGGGGCCTTGGATTGTGGGCCTTTTTCGCTCGCCGGCCGCGGCTCTACCACGCGGCGACGGCGCTGGCCGGGCCGGCCTTGCGGGCGATGGCGGGCGGGCGCGGGCGGCTCCGCCGGCTGCCCCTGGCCGGGGCCTGGACCGACCACCGGGATTTCCCGGCCCCGGAGGGCCGCACGTTTCATCAGATCTGGGCCGAACGGCAGAAAGGGCGGCAGCCGTGAACGCGCCGGGATCGAACAGGGACGAGATATTGGCCGCCCTGCGTGGCCGCCTCCACCGGCAGGATGGCGACGGCGGCGCGGAAGCGGTCGCGACGAGGATTGCCAAGCCAGCCCGCGGACCCATTCCGGCGCGTGGCGCGGGCGGCCACGAAGCCCGGGTGGCCCTTTTCGTCGCGATGGCCGAGGAGGTCGCCGCCAGAGTGGTCCGGGTCCCCTCGCCCGAAGCGGTGCCCGAAGCCGTCGCGGACTATCTGAAGTCGGAGAACCTGCCGGCCGAAATCCGCCTCGCGCCCGATCCGGGCCTAACGGGCCTGCCGTGGGACAGCCAGCCCCTGATGGCCGTGAGCGAGGGCCCGGCCCGCCCGACGGACCCGGTTTCGCTCACCGGCGCCTTCGCAGGGATCGCGGAGACCGGGACGCTGATGCTGACCTCCGGCGCGGCCGGTCCGACCACGCTGAACTTCCTGCCCGAGACCCACATGGCGGTCCTCAAGGCGAGCGATATCACGGGGTGTTACGAAGACGCCTGGGACCGGCTTCGCGTTGTCCAGGGCGCGGCCCGGGACGGGGGCACGCTGCCGCGCACGGTCAACCTGATCACCGGCCCGTCGCGCACCGCCGACATCGAACAGACCATCCAATTGGGCGCCCACGGGCCGCGCCGGCTCTGCATTCTGCTGGTGGACGATGGCGAAGCCTAAGGCCGGGGCGTCCGGGGCTCCTCCTGAGCAGGACGAAGAAGACCGCGCGCTCTGGCGCCATGTAACCCGCGATACCCGGCCGCTTTCGAAGAAGCCCGCGGCGCCAAAGCAAGAGACATCCCCGCCCGCCGATCGTTCACCGCCGCCTCCCCCGGCGCCGAAGCCGCCCGCGAAGAAGACCACCGCACCGCCGGCGCCGCCGGCTGCAGCGCCACCCAAAATGCCCGAACTGGAGAAGGGCGCGGTGGTCGGCGTTGACAAGCGCACGGCGGGCCGCATGAAGCGCGGGAAACTGCCGGTCGAGGGGCGACTCGACCTGCACGGCCTGATCCAAAACGAGGCCGAACGGGCGCTTTCGGCTTTCCTCGCCCGCAGCCAGGAGCGCGGCCACCGCTGCGTTTTGGTGATCACCGGTAAGGGCGGCGAGCGCCGGGGCGAGGGCTTCGAGCGGACCGGCGTGCTGCGCCGCATGGTGCCGCTGTGGCTGAACGCGCCGGCCAACCGGGCCCGGGTCCTGGCGTTCGACGAGGCGCGCGCGCAACACGGCGGCGGCGGCGCGCTTTACGTGCTGCTGAAGCGCGCGCGCGGAATTTAGCCCCTACTCCAGCCGCCGCCCGATCTGGTAAACTCCGAATCGGTTAATTTCGCAAGAGGGAGACGGGCGTGACCCCTTTCGGCCAGCGATTGCGCGAACTGCGTGAGGAACGCGGTCTCGCGGCCAAGGAGATGGCGGCGGGCCTGGGCGTCTCGGCGGCCTACCTCTCGGCGTTGGAGCATGGCAAGCGCGGCAAGCCCAACAAGCGCTTCGTGCACCGGGTTTGCCAGTATCTGGGGATCATCTGGGACGAGGCCGAGGCGCTGCAGAAGATCGCCGCGCTCTCCCACCCGCGGGTGGTGGTGGAGACCGCCGGCCTGTCGCCGGAAGCCACCGAGCTCGCCAATCGCCTGGCCGGCCGGATCGGGGACCTGCCGCAGGAGGTGGTTGCGCGATGGCTAACAGAGCTGCGCGAAGGGCCGGGTACGAATACCGCCGATTCGAGCACCAAGCCTACAGAATGAACTTGCTCAGGTCCGAGTCCTTGGCGAGCTCGGCGACCCGCTCGTGGACCATGTCCTTGTCGATCACCACGGTCTCGCCGCCGCGGTCGGTGGCGGTGAAGGAAATCTCCTCCAACAGCTTCTCCAGCACCGTATGGAGACGCCGCGCGCCGATGTTCTCCACGCTGGTATTGATCTCCGCCGCCAGGTCGGCGAGCGCGGCGATCGCCTCGTCGGTGAAGTCGAGGGTCACCTCTTCGGTCGCCAGCAGCGCCATGTACTGGCGAATCAGGCTGTTCTCCGGCTCTTCCAGGATGCGCTTGAAGTCGTCGCGGGTGAGGGCCGCCAGCTCGACCCGGATCGGCAGCCGGCCCTGCAGCTCCGGCAACATATCCGACGGCTTGGCGAAGTGGAACGCGCCCGACGCGATGAACAGGATGTGGTCGGTCTTCACCGTGCCGTGCTTGGTGGCGACCACCGTGCCCTCGATCAGCGGCAGGAGGTCGCGCTGCACCCCCTCGCGGCTGATGTCGGCGCCTATGCGCTCGCTGCGCGCGGTGATCTTGTCGATCTCGTCGAGGAACACGATGCCGTTCTGCTCGACGGTCGCGATCGCCTCGTTGGTGACCATTTCCTGGTCGAGCAGCTTGTCGCTTTCTTCGTTGATCAGCAGTTCCAGGGCCCGATCGACGGTCATGCGCCGCGTCTTGGTGCGGCCGCCGAAGGCCTTGCCGAACATCTCGTTGAGGTTCATCACCCCCATCTGCGAGCCCGGCATGCCGGGGATGTCCATGGTCGGAAGCTGCAGCCCCGCGGTGTCGGCGACCTGGACCTCGACCTCCTTGTCGTCGAGCTCGCCGTTGCGCAGGCGCCTACGGAAGGTGATGCGCGTCTCGTCGCGCGCGTTCTCGCCAACCAAGGCATCCAGGAGGCGTTCCTCGGCGGCCAACTCCGCCTTGGCCTTGACCTCCTTGCGCAGGCGTTCGCGGGTCATGTTGATGGCGATCTCCAAGAGATCGCGCACGATCGACTCCACGTCGCGGCCGACATAGCCGACTTCGGTGAACTTGGTGGCCTCGACCTTGAGGAAGGGTGCCTGAGCGAGGCGCGCGAGGCGCCGGGCGATCTCGGTCTTGCCGACGCCGGTCGGGCCGATCATCAGGATATTCTTGGGCAGCACCTCTTCGCGCATCTCTTCCGGCAACTGCTGGCGCCGCCAGCGGTTGCGCAGTGCGATGGCGACCGCGCGCTTGGCATCGTGCTGGCCGATGATGAAGCGGTCGAGCTCGGAGACGATCTCGCGCGGGCTGAAGGCCCCGGCGCGGTTCGGTCCCTCACTCGGCGTCAAGGCTTTCAAGGACGATGTTTCCATTCGTGTAAATACAGATCCCGGCTGCAATGGACATGGATTTGCGGGCGACGGCCTCGGCGTCTAGATCGTCAATGTCGGCGAGCGCGCGCGCGGCCGCCAGCGCGTAGGACCCGCCGGAGCCGATGCCGATCATCCCGTCCTCGGGCTCCAGCACGTCGCCGGTGCCGGTCAGCACCAGCGAGACTCCGGCGTCGGCGACCGCCATCATCGCCTCGAGGCGCCTCAAGTAGCGGTCGGTGCGCCAGTCCTTGGCCAGTTCCACGCAGGCGCGGGTTAACTGGCCCGGATAGGTCTCGAGCTTGCCTTCGAGCCGCTCGAACAGGGTGAAGGCATCGGCGGTGGCGCCGGCGAAGCCGGCGATGACCCCGCCCTTGCCCAGGCGCCGCACTTTGCGGGCGTTGGACTTGATCACCGTCTCGCCAAAGCTCACCTGGCCGTCGCCGGCGACCACCACCTGGCCGGCCTTGCGGATCGAAAGGATGGTCGTGCCATGGTATTGGGCTGGCTGATCGTCGCGCATGGTCTCTCAAATGGGCCGCGCCGGTTTCCAGGTCAAGACGCGGCCCTCGCCGCTATCTAGCGCCGATCCGTTTAGGAAGGCAACCGCCGGGCGACTGGGCGGCTTAGGGTTCGGGTGTCACTCGCGCGAAGTCCCGAACCGCGTGCGCGAACACGGCGGTGAGAACGATGGCGCCACCGATGAAGCTGGCCCCAGGCGGCAGCTCCGCAAGAATCAGCCAGGCGAAGAGGATGGCAAAAGGCGTCTCGGCCGAGCCGAGAAGACTCGCCTGCGCGGCGGTTATAAGCCGAGTGCCCTCGGTCCAGAGAACGACGGCAACGGCGAAGGAGAGGCCGAAGAGCGTGAGCAGGACCGCATCCGATTGCGACACCGCGAGCGGATCGACGACGAACCATCCGACGACGAAAAGCTGCAGCCCCGAGACGCCGCCCGCGAGCACGACGGGCGTGTCCTTGAACAGCCGGATGAGCACCACGTAGAGCGCGTTGCCAAGCGTCATGAGGAGCGCAACGCCATCGCCCAGCAAACTACCGGACCCAAGTCCGCCAGTGACGACAACGATGACGCCAAGGAGCGATATTCCGGCGGCGATGAACGTCGTGGGCCGAACACGCTCTTTCAGAAACAACAAGCCGAGACCGGCCGCAAGGAACGGTGCCGTCGCATAGATGACGGCGACGTTGGCCACATAGGTCAGCTTGAACGCGAAGATGAAAGCAAGGCTCGCAAAACTGCCCACTGTCGCCAGAATCCAGCCATGCCACCCGAGCCCGAACGCCCGCCGCATCGGCTTGCCGCGGCCGAGCCAAGCCACGTAAAGAACGATGAGCGAGCCACCCAAGAGGCCACGCCAGCAGGTGATCGTCCAGGCGTCGCTTTCGATCGCCTTGGTGAGAACGCCAGCGAAGCTAAACACGATCGCGGAGGCGGTCACCAGGAGGATGCCGGCGCGTTGCGCGCTCCGAGCGTCGATGGGCAGACTCATCGAATTTGGTGCCGGTTGCTCTTCGTTTCGTTGGGCGAGTTTAGCGAAACGCAACTGACATCGTGCTGTCAGGAGATTGGTTGGACCGGCTTTGAACCGCGACACGACGCCAGCGGAGGATGCGAGAGGGGCCTTGGCCGAAGGGGCGGCTTCCTGCTAAAACGACGCCCGACCGCCAGGACACCACCATTAACGCCGAATTTTCGCAGGGGCCCGGGACATGCGCCAAGCAAAGGTCGAGCGCAACACCTCGGAAACGAGGATCGCCGCAACCGTCGATCTGGACGGCACCGGGCGCTACGACGTCTCCAGCGGCATCGGTTTCCTCGATCACATGCTGGAGCAGCTGTCGCGCCATAGCTTGATGGATATCACCCTGAAGGCCGAAGGCGACCTGCACATCGATTTTCACCACACCACCGAGGATACCGGGATCGCCCTGGGCCAGGCGGTCGATCAGGCGCTCGGCGACCGCAAGGGCGTGCAGCGCTTCGCCGACGTGCTGATCCCGATGGACGAGACCTTGACGCGGGTGGCGCTGGACCTTTCCAACCGGCCTTATCTCGTGTGGCGTGTGGACTTTTCCCGTGACAAGCTTGGCGAGATGGATACCGAACTGTTCAAGGAATGGTTCCATGCCTTCTCCCAGAACGCCGGGATGACGCTCCACGTCGAAAATCTTTACGGCACCAACAGCCACCACATCATCGAATCCTGCTTCAAGGGGCTCGCCCGCGCCTTGCGCCGCGCGGTCGAGATCGATCCGCGAAAGGCGGGCGAGGTGCCGTCGACCAAGGGCAAGCTCTGAGAGTTCCGGGAGCTGCACGGCAATGAAATTGGCAGTCGTCGATTACGGCTCGGGCAACCTGCGCTCGGCGGCCAAGGCGCTCGAACGCGCCGCCTCGGTTGCCGGACTGAAGGCCGAGGTAGATGTCACGTCAGTGCCGGAAGCGGTGCGCCGTGCCGATCGCATCGTTCTGCCGGGCGTCGGCGCGTTCGGCGACTGCCGGCGCGGGCTGGCGGCGCTGGACGGCATGATCGAGGCGCTGGAGGAGAGCGTGATCGGCGCCGGACGCCCGTTTCTCGGCATTTGCGTCGGCATGCAGCTGATGGCGACGACGGGCCTCGAACATGGGTCTCACCCTGGCCTCGGCTGGGTGCCCGGCGAGGTCGTGGCGATCGATCGCGAGGATCAGGGGCTCAAGATCCCCCACATGGGCTGGAACGAGCTGAATTTCACCGAATCCCGCCATCCGGTCCTTCAAGGATTGGACTCCGGCACCCATGTTTACTTCGTGCACGGCTATATGTTCCGCGCCGAAGAGCGAGGCGCCGTATGGGCGGAGGTCGAGTACGGCGGCCCGGTGACGGCGGCGATCGGCCGCGACAATATGCTCGGGACCCAGTTTCACCCGGAGAAGAGCCAGCGTGCCGGCCTGCGGCTGCTCGCCAATTTTTTGCAATGGAACCCTTGATGGAAGCGAATTGACTGATGATGTCGAGAGTTGTCGATAGTCCCGAAAGCGCCCCCGAACGCCCCCCGGGAACCCGCACCGAAAACCCTGGCGCGGACGTTGCCATCGAACGGGCCACCGAGCTCGCCGGTTCGGCCCTGCATGAACTCTGCGACGCCGCCGATGCGGCTATACTGGACGGCGGCGGTTTCGGCTGGCTGTCGCCGCCGCCGCGCCACGTCATGGAGGCCTATTGGAAGGGCGTCCTTCTGGTGCCCGAACGCGAGCTCGTGATCGGCCGGCTGGATGGGGTCGTCGCCGGCTCGG